>NZ_JBKJPP010000210.1:0-47219 GCF_046595215.1 Lapillicoccus sp.
CATGACCGCCAGCTCGTCAAAGAACTCGACACCGATCGAGGCCTCCATCGCCCCCGGCTGCGGACCATGGGGGTGTCCACCGGGGTGCACCGAGATCGAGCCCTTCCCGATGCCGGAGCCCTTGCGCGCCGCGTAGTCGCCGTCGACGTAGAACATGATCTCGTCGCTGTCGACGTTGGAGTGGTAGTAGGGCACCGGGACCGACAGCGGGTGGTAGTCGACCTTGCGCGGCACGAAGTTGCAGACAACGAAGCCCGCCCCCTCGAACACCTGGTGGACCGGCGGGGGCTGGTGGACGCGTCCGGTGATCGGCTCGAAGTCGCGGACGTTGAACACGTAGGGATAGAGGCACCCGTCCCAGCCGACGACGTCGAGCGGGTGGAACGGCAGGGTGTGCACCGTGCCGACGACCCCACCCGGGCCGTTGCCGCGGTGCGTGATCAGCACCTCGGTCTCGTCGTCCGCACTGGCCCCGATGTCCTCGGCCAGCAGCGGACCGTCCGGGAGGCGGAAGTCCCGCTCGCAGTAGGGGGCGTGCTCGAGCAGCTGCCCGTATTTCGAGAGGTAGCGCTTCGGCGGCCCGATGTGCGAGTTCGCCTCGATGACATAGGTCCGCAACGGGTCCTTCGTCGACCGCTTCGGCAGCCACCGGTGGGTCGTCGCTCGCGGGATGACGACGTAGTCGCCCTCCGCCACGTCGAACGCCCCGAACACCGTCTCCACCCGGCCCCGCCCGCGCTCGACGTAGACGCACTCGTCCCCGATCCCGTTGCGGTACCACGGACTCGGCTGCGCCGACACGGCATACGAGATCCGCACGTCGCCGTTGCCGAGGACCAGCCGCCGACCGGTGACGGGGTCGGTCGCGCGGATCGCCTTCGCGTCGAAGAGGTCGTGCAGCGTGAGGTGGCGCGGTTGCAGCGGGTGGTTCGGCGTCGTCGACAGGTCGGGCAGGGGCCACGCCCGGACGGCACTGACCGTCGACGGGATGTTGCGGTGGTAGAGCAGGGACGAGTCGCTGCTGAAGCCCTCCTCCCCCATCAGCTCCTCGTAGTAGAGCTCGCCCGGGCTCCGGCCCCGCGCGGGACGGCGATGTTGCGTGTGCCGCTTCGGCGGGACGCTGCCCAGCCGCTGGTAGTGCGCCATCGTCTCCACTCCCTTTGCCGTCGACGGGCCTTGTCGGTGCCAGCCTAGACGCCGGTGAAGTAGCCTGCGGAGCATGCCGATGACGCCTGCCCTTCCGTCGGCGACGCACGTCCCGTGGCCGGCCGTGCAGGCGCTCTTCACCCGGCTCATCGACGACGCCGCGGTCTTTCCACCGGGTCTCGCACCGCTGGACCGGGCGGTCTCCGAGCACCTCTCGCGCCGCCGGTATGCCGGACTCGTGGGTCCGCTGCTCGTCCCCGCCGCCGCGGCCGGAGACGTCGGAAGTCTTGCCGCGTCGAGCGGTTCGGCGATCCCGTTGCGGGTCGCCCTGGTGACGCGGCCGGGCGCCGCGAGCGAACCCGTCCGGGCGGGGGTTGACCTGCTGCGAGACGACGCCGCCATCGAGGTGAGCGGCATCGAGATCGGGTGGAGCCCGTCGTGGCGCGAGCTGCTCGACCTCGGGGCGCCGGTCACCGTCGAGATCCCCCGCGAGGGACACGACGTGGCGCTCGCCGACGTCGCGAGGGGGGCGAGCCGCACACCCGCGGTCCAGGCGGTCCCGGCGGTCCAGGCGAAGTTCCGCACCGGCTCCACCGACACGTGGACATGGCCCGACGAGGACGAGCTCGCGCGCTTCGTCCACGGGTGCGTCGGGCACGGGGTCGCGTTCAAGCTCACGGGCGGGCTGCACCACGCAATGCGCGGCGAGCACGGAGCCGGCGCTCTGCCCGACCCCCAGCACGGTCTGCTCAACGTGCTCGTGGCGGTGCATCGTGCCGTCGAGGGCGACACGACGGCAGAGCTCGGATCCGTTCTCGCCGAACGCGATCCGGGCAGGCTCGCCTCAGCCGTGGCGGAGCTGACCGGCGCGGAGGTGAGCGCCGTGCGGGCTGTCTTCACGGCATACGGGTGCTGCTCGGTGAGCGACCCCATCGATGAGCTGGCGGCTCTCGGCCTGCTCGCGCACGACCTCGACGAGGAGTGAGACATGACGACCTGGCTCGACGTGCCGGCTGACGACCCGTTCGGGATCGCCACGCTGCCCTACGGCGTGTTCTCCACCGACGACCCCGACCTGCGACGGGTGGGGGTGCGGATCGGTGACCAGGTCCTGGACGCCGCCCGGGCTGCCGAGGCCGCCGGGATGGAGTCCGGACTCCTCTGGGAGGCGCCGACGCTCAACCCCTTCCTCTCCCTCGGTCCCCAGGCGTGGGAGGCGGCGCGGGCGTGGCTCACAAAGGTGCTGACCGACGAGGCCTACCGGGACGCCGTCGAGCCACACCTGGTGCCCCTGACCGACGTGACGATGCACCTGGCGATCGAGGTCGCTGACTACGTCGACTTCTATGCCAGCGAGCACCACGCCACCAACGTCGGCACGCTCTTTCGCCCCGACAACCCCGCCCTGCCGCCGAACTGGAAGCACCTGCCGATCGGATACCACGGACGCGCGGGGACGGTCGTCGTCAGCAGCACCGATGTCGTGCGGCCCGTGGGACAGCGCAAGGCTCCGACCGACCCCGCGCCGGTCTTCGGTCCCAGCGTGCGTCTCGACATCGAGGCCGAGCTGGGATACGTCGTCGCGGGCGCGACCGCGCTCGGGACCCGTGTGGGTGTGGGCCAGGCCGCTCAGCACCTCTTCGGAGTCGTCCTGCTCAACGACTGGTCCGCCCGAGACATCCAGGCGTGGGAGTACGTCCCGCTCGGCCCGTTCCTCGGGAAGTCGTTTGCCACCAGTGTGTCCGCATGGGTGACGCCGATGGCAGCGCTCGCGTCGGCCCGGGTCCCGCTGCCGGGTCAGGACCCCGAACCGCTGCCCTACCTGCGCGGGAGCCCGGACGAGGTGTTCGGTCTCGACGTGCGCTACGAGGTGCGGGTCAACGACACCGTCGTGGCGACGCCGCGGCACGCCGACATGTACTGGTCGCCCGTGCAGATGCTCGCCCACCTGACCGTCAACGGGGCCTCGTTGCGAGACGGGGACCTCTTCGCGTCGGGAACGATCAGCGGACCAACCCCGCAGAGCCGGGGCAGCCTGCTGGAGCTGACGTGGAACGGCACGGAGCCGCTCAATCTCGACGACGGGGCGACCCGTGGCTTCCTTGAGGACGGTGACACCGTGACGATGACCGCGTGGGCACCCGGTCCCGACGGGGCCCGCATCGGCATCAGCGAGGTCACCGGCACGATCCGGCCCGCAGCCTCCTGATGCGCGCCGTGCACCCCACCGCGAGGGGTGGGAGGCGTTCTCAGCGCTGCCGGCTGAGCACGACGTTCGTGTCCGCGATCTTGTCGTGCAGAGCCTGGCGTTTCCCGTCCCACAGCGGCCACAGCACATCGAGCGCCGGCAGGATCGAGACGATGGTCCCAAGGACCGGGATGATGCTGAGCAATGTGCAGCCGACAGGGAGGGCTTGGCGCTTGAGCGCGTCGACCACACTGAGGTGTCCGGGCCGGTCACGGCGCCGGACGGCCAGGCCGAGCGCCATCTTCCCCGGGGTGGCCCCCTTCTTCGTGAGGAAGAGGGTGTTGTAGACGACCTGGGTGACGACGGCGATGACCAGATAGGGCCAGAGGTAACCCAATAGCTGGCTGGTCAGGGCCGCCTGGTCGATGACCGGCGCGGCGCCATTCGCCGACTGTCGCACGATGTCGCCGATCACCGCGAGGTACCACTGGAAGAACCGGTACAGGAAGTAGCCGCCGAGGACGGCCGTCACCACCCCCAGGATGAGGTAGTCCAGCACGTAGGCCCCGGCGCGTTGGCCCCAGGAGGCCAGCGGCACCCCGTCAGGTGTCGTCATCCCCCCGAGCGTGACGCCGTAGCCGCCCTGCGGTGGCATCTGGGCGTAGGGGTTCTGGCCCGGCGACTGCTGGCCGTAGGGCGGCTGCTGGCCGTGGGGCGGCTGCTGGCCGTACGGCTGGTCGGCCGGCGGTCCGCCTGAGGACCCGGCCCGCGTCGGGGCCTGGGCCTGGGCCTGGGCTTGGCCGATCGTCGACTGCGCGGCTGTCGGTGAGGCCTTGGGGGCGCGGTTCTCGGTCCAGATGACCCCGTCGAAGTAGCGCAGGTACGTGGGGTCATGGGGGTCGTCGTACCACCCCGAGGGCTGAGTCATGCCCTGAGAATGTCACAGCCGTCGGGGTGTCGGCGTCAGAGGTTGCCGCGCAGGTCCTGCTCGCGCTCGATGGCCTCGAAGAGGGCCTTGAAGTTGCCCTTACCGAAGCCGAGGGACCCATGTCGCTCGATGAGCTCGAAGAACAACGTCGGACGGTCACCGAGCGGCTTGGTGAAGATCTGCAGGAGGTAGCCGTCCTCGTCACGGTCAACGAGGATCTTGCGCTTCTGGAGCTCCTTGATCGGGGCTCGCACGTTGCCGATGCGCTCCCTCAGTGCCTCGTCCTCATAGTAGGAGTCGGGGGTGTCCAGGAACTCGACACCGTTGGCACGCAACGCATCCACGCTCGCGAGGATGTCGTTCGTGGCCACCGCGAGGTGCTGGGCCCCGGGCCCGCGGTAGAAGTCGAGGTATTCGTCGATCTGGCTCTTGCGCTTGGCGATGGCCGGCTCGTTGAGGGGGAACTTGACCCGATGGTTGCCGTTCGCGACGACCTTCGACATCAGCGCGGAGTAGTCGGTGGCGATGTCGTCGCCGATGAACTCGGCCATGTTCACGAAGCCCATGACCTTGGTGTAGAACGTCACCCACTCGTCCATCTTGCCGAGCTCGACGTTGCCGACGATGTGGTCGAGCGCCTGAAAGAGCCGCCTGGGCTCGCCGTCGCGCTTGGCCCAGGTGCTCGACCGAGCGACATACCCCGGAAGGTACGGCCCGGCATACGCCTTGGTGGCTCCGACCCCACCGCTGACGCGCTGTACGAGGGTGTGCCGCGTCTCGCCGTAGGTCGCGATGGCGGCAATGCGCACGGTGCCGTGCTGGTCGGTCAGGTCCTCGGGCTGGCGGACGACCGTCGCGCCGGCGCGCACCGCCTGGGCGATGCAGCGGTCGACGTCGGGCACCTCGAGGGCGATGTCGACGACGCCGTCGCCGTGCTTGCGGTGGTGTTCGACCAGCGGGCTGTCCGGATCGACGGCGCCGTTGATGACGAAGCGGATCGAGCCAGATCGCAGGACATAGGACGCGTGGTCGCGGTTGCCGGTCTCTGGGCCGCTGTAGGCGATGAGCTGCATGCCCCACGCGGACCCGAAGTAGTGCGCCGTCTGGGCGGCGTTGCCGACAACGAAGACGATCGCGTCCCACCCGGTCACCGGGAAGACGTCGCGCTCCTCGTCGTAGTCGACGAGGCCGACGAGCTGCTTGAGCTGGTCGACGTCGAGGTCGGCCTCGCGCTCCTGGGCGGTCAGATCCGCTGCAGTGTCGGTCATGGGCCTGAGCGTGGCTGTCCGAGGCGCGGTGGTCAACCGGACGCCCATTGTCTGGTCAGAGTGCGCACACTGTTGCCTGTATGCCGGGAAATACTGGACACTTTGACCATGCCACGGGCGCGCGGAACCATCGACGACCTGGACGCCCGCATCATCGGCCTCCTCATCCAGGACCCGGCAATCGGCGTCCTCGGGGCCTCCCGGCGGCTGGGCGTGGCCCGCGGGACGCTCCAGGCACGCCTCGACCGGCTCGCCGAGCGTGGCGTCATCACGTCCTTCGCGCCACACGTGGATCCGGGTGCGCTCGGCTATCCGGTGACGGCCTTCTGCACCCTCGAGATCCGCCAGGGACGCGGCCACGGTCCGGTCATCGAGCACCTCTCCGCGATCCCCGAGGTGCTGGAAGCGCACACCATCACCGGCTCGGGCGACCTCCTGATCCGGGTCGTCGCCCGAGACAACGCCGACCTCCAGCGGGTCATCGACCTGGTCGTCGACGACTCCCACGTCATCCGCGCCTCGACGGCGATCGCGCTGGCGACCCGGATCGAGCACCGCACACTGCCCCTCGTCGTGGCCGTCGCCCTCCCGCCGAGCCCCACTGATGCTGCATCCCAGAGTGGTACCGCTCTGGCATGAGCAAGCACAACGCGGCCGACTGCCGGAGGCTCTCGTCGACCAGATCGACGCACGCGTCCAGGAGGGCGTGCTCACCAGCCCAGCCGCCGTCGTCACCAGCGCCTCCGAGCATGAGTTCCGCCGCCGGCGGGCCGAGCGGGACGCCCGGATCTACGCCGCAACCGAGTCGCAGGACGACCCCGACGACCTAACGGCCTCTCTCGATGGGCGTCACGCGAGCATCCGGACCTCGACTGAGTGCGCCCGATCCACGCCGTCCGCCTGGACAGGGTCCGCCCCGAGGTCGCGCTCGGGCTGGCCGACACCGCCCGGTTGACGCAGCGTCAACCCCGCCCGGTGCGGGGCGGTCAGCGCCGGCCGACGAGCCACCTGCGGATCGTGTCGATCCGCGTCCCCACCTGCTCGGTGCTGGCCGCCTCGAGGGTCGGCCCGCCGCAGACCCGCCGCAGGTCGTGGTGCACCATCGCGTGGGGTGACGTCATCTTGCGGGCGTAGGCAGCGACGAGCGTGTTCAGCTCCTTGCGCTGGGCCGCCAGGGCGCGGTGCGCCGCCACGGGCGCGGCCGCTCCCGGGTTGCGGGCGCTCTGCTTCGTCTGGTGCGCGCGCAGCAGCACGGCGACCTGGTCGGGCTCCAGCAGGCCGGGCAGCCCCAGGTAGTCCTGTTCCTCCTGCGACCCCACGCTCGCGTGCATCCCGAACTGCTCGGAGTCGAACAGCACGTGGTCGAAGTGCGCCTCCGACTCCAGCGCCTCGAAGCCGCCCTCGTCGACCCGGGCCTCGGCCTCGGCCCGGTTCGCCTCGGTGAGCATGCCCTCCTCCTCGGCCCAGATCGACGCGACGTCCTGGGCCCCCCTGCGCTCGAGGGCGTGGTCGCGCTGCTCCTCCATCCGGGAGGCGTGGTCGAGGATGACCGGCACGGACGGGAGGAATACCGACGCCGTCTCACCGCGGCGACGGGCCCGCACGAAACGGCCCACCGCCTGGGCGAAGTAGAGCGGCGTCGACGTCGAGGTCGCATAGACCCCGACGCACAGCCGCGGCACGTCGACGCCCTCGGAGACCATCCGGACCGCGACCATCCACCGCGACGAGCCCCCACCGAAGTCCTCGATCCGCGTCGACGACCCGGCGTCGTCGGACAGGACCACGGTCGGCTTCTCGCCGCAGATGGTGGTGAGGATCGCGGCATACGCCCGGGCCTGGGTCTGGTTGGAGGCGATGACGAGCCCGCCGGCGTCCTCGACGTGGCGCCGCACCTCGGTCAGCCGCTTGTCGGCGGCCGCGAGCACGGCGGGGATCCACTCCCCCTGGGGGTCGAGGGCGGTGCGCCAGGCGTGCGCGACCATGTCCTTGGTCATTGGCTCGCCGAGGTTGGCCGCGAGCTCGTCGCCAGCCTTGGTGCGCCAGCGCATCGCACCGCCGTAGGCGAGGAACAGGACCGGCCGGACCACGCCGTCGCGCAGCGCCTCGGCATAGCCGTAGGTGTAATCGGGCGCCGAGGTGAGGATCCCGGCATGGTCCATCTCGTAGCGGACGAACGGGATCGGCGAGGTGTCGGACCGGAAGGGGGTGCCGGTCAGCGACACCCGCCGGGTCGCCGGGTCGAACGCCTCCCGGATCGCGTCGCCCCACGACTTCGCGTCGCCCCCGTGGTGGATCTCGTCGAGGATCACGAGGGTGCGCCGGGCGGCCGTGAGCTGGCGGTGCAGTGCCGGTCGGGCGGCGACCTGGGCGTAGGTCAGGGCGACCCCGTCGTAGTCGTCCGAGTGCCGCCCCGCCACGTTGGAGAACGTCGGGTCCAAGGAGATGCCCACCCGCCCCGCGGCATCGGCCCACTGGGTCTTGAGGTGCTCGGTCGGTGCGACGACGGTGACCCGCTGGATGACCCCGCGCCCGATCAGCTCGGTCGCGAGCCGGAGGGCGTACGTCGTCTTGCCTGCGCCCGGAGTGGCCACCGCGAGGAAGTCGGTCGGGTCGGCCTCGAGGTATGCCGTGACCGCGGCGGCCTGCCATGCGCGCAGCTTGGCAGCCGTACCCCAGGCCGCTCGTTCCGGGAATGCTGGTGGGAGATGGGAGGCGGCCGACGTGCTCATAGGAGGATGACTCTAACCGCTCGAGGTGGACATGTCAGACGCCGACACGGACCCTCCAGACCTGTCACTCGGACCCGTCGCCGCCGCCGTCCTGCGGTGCCCGCAGGCCCTGGTAGATCTCCTTGCAGACGGGGCACACGGGGAACTTGTTCGGGTCGCGTCCCGGCACCCAGATCTTCCCGCAGAGCGCCACGACCGGGTCCCCCGACAGGGCGCTCTCGAGGATCTTCTCCTTGCGCACGTAGTGGCTGAAGCGCTCATGGTCCCCCGGCTCGGCGAGCTGCTCGTCGACCTGCTCCCGCTCCAGGACGCTGGTGGACGTGCGAGGTCCGCTGGGCTCGAGCCGAGGGGCGGCGAAGGGGTCCTCGGGCATCTCTTGGCTCATGCCCAGAGTGTATGCCGGGTGTCAGGCCGTCCCCGGTCGTCCCCGACGTCAGGCGCGGAGGGACTCAGGAGTCGAGGGCGCGCCACGGGGTCAGTCGGCCGTGCGCCACCGTCGCCACCAGCGGCGCCGTCTCGAGGCCTGCTCCGGCGCCGGCGCGGCCATGGCGGTGCGCTCGGCCGCCAGCCGGCGCTTGAGCTCCGACCACTGCGCCGCGACCTCGTCGACGTCGACGGTCCTGGCCAGCAGCGGCGGCAGGTCCCCGACGGCGGGGCGCAGCCGGTCGAGCTTGACGCGCCGGTTGAAGTCCTCGAGGAGCTCACGCACCTGGGCCTCGGTGCGCACGTCGGCCAGCGACCCGGGAAAGCCGGACGCCTCCCTACGCAGGGCCAGTGGCGTCGGCAGGGCGCCGGAGATGTCGAGGTTCTCGCGCTTGATGTAACCCTTCACCCACCAGTCGGCGTCGTTCGGGTCCCCGAGGGGCGGCAGCGGCTTGCCGGCCCCTGGCAGGTCGTCGAACTCCCCGCGCTCCTGGGCCTCGCGGATCTGCTTGTCGACCCAGCCCTCGTAGTACTGCTGTGACATGGGCTGCCTCCTCAGTTCAGCGACGGGTCGTCGGGATAGGTGGCCACGAGCTTGAGGTTGTCGCGCTGGCGGCTCAGCACCTCGGTCCACAACCGCCCCGGGTACTCCGTGAAGGCGTCACGCGCCTCGTAGTCGACGACGTACCAGTCTCCGCGCGCCACCTCCTCCTCGAGCTGCGAGGGTGACCACCCGGCATACCCGGCGAAGATGCGCATTCCGGCGACCTCCGCCGCGACGAGCGTTGGTGGCGCATCGAGGTCGACGAGCCCGACGCCCCCGAAGAGGTGCCTGACCCCCATCGGCTCGGGGTCGTCGCCGGGCACGGTGACGAGGCCGATCGCGGAGTTCAACTCGACGGGTCCGCCCTGGAAGAGCGTCTGCGGGAGGGTGGTGACGACCTTCCACCCGGGCAGCACCGACTCGATGTCGGCCTCGAGCGGACGGTTGAGGACGACCCCCTGGGCGCCGTCGTCGTCGTGGTGCAGCACGAGGACCACGGCACGGCGGAAGGTGCCGTCCTCGATCTGGGGTGTCGCCACGAGGAGGCGGCCCACGCAGAACTGATCCCCGGACGCCGTCACGCCCCCATCATCCCATCCGGGGTGTCGGGGGCGTGACGGTCACTCGTCACCGTCGGCGTCAGCTGCGGGCGTCGCGACGCTGGGGGCGATCCTCACCGAAGCGACGGGCCCCGCCGTGCTGGGGACGGAAGCCACCCTTGCTGCCGTGGCGCGGGCCGCGCGAGCCGCCCGGTCCGCGACGGTGCTTCTGCTCGCCCTCGAGGAGGCGACGGAACGCCTCATCGGGCACGGGGACCCCGCTGGGCGTGCTCGCGCCAGCGGCGGCGAGCACGGGGTCCCCGGGGACGGCCCTGGTCGGCACGACATCGACGCCGGCCTCGCGCAGCTGGCGCTCCATGCCTTTGCGCTGATGCGGCAGGGCGAGGGTCACGACGGTGCCCCTGTCCCCGGCGCGGGCGGTGCGGCCGGACCGGTGGAGGTAGTCCTTGTGGTCGGCCGGCGGGTCGACCTGCAGGACGACCGACACGTCGTCGACGTGGATGCCGCGAGCGGCGACGTCCGTGGCGACGAGGACCTGCAGGCTGCCGTCGCGGAAGGCTCCCAGCACCCGGTTGCGCGCGCCCTGGTTGAGGCCGCCATGGAGGGCCGCCGCCAGGACGCCCTGCTCCCGCAGCTGCTCGGCAACGCGGTCAGCGCCGAGCTTGGTCCGCACGAAGACGAGCGTGCGACCCACGCGGTTGGCGACCTCGGCGGTGATGACCTTTTTGTGCTGCGGGTCGATGAGGAGCACGTGGTGCTCCATCGTCGTCACGGAGGCCTTCGCGTCGTCGGTCGAGTGGGTCACCGCGTCGGTGAGGTAGCTCTTGACGAGGCCGTCGACGCCCTTGTCGAGGGTCGCCGAGAAGAGCAGTCGCTGACCGCCGACCGGCATCCGGTCGAGGATCGTCGTGATCTCCGGGAGGAAGCCCATGTCGGCCATGTGGTCGGCTTCGTCGAGGATGGCGATCTTGATGTCGTCGAGCTCGACCGCACCGCGTTCGATGAGGTCGTTCAGGCGCCCCGGGGTGGCGATGAGCAGGTCGACGCCGCGGTTGAGGGCGTTGATCTGGGTGGTGTAGCTGAGCCCGCCGGCGACGAGCTTGTGCTTGAGACCGACCACGTGCACGAGCGGCTCGAGGGCATCGGAGACCTGCATGGCCAGCTCGCGGGTCGGGACGAGGACGAGGGCGCGCGGTCGGCGGGGAGCCGACTTCGGGCCGTCGTTGACGAGGCGGGTCAGCGTCGGCAGGCCGAAGGCCAGCGTCTTGCCGGAGCCGGTCTGGCCGCGGCCGAGGACGTCGCGGCCGGCGAGGGCATCGGGGATCGTCGCGATCTGGATCGGGAACGGTGTGGTGATGCCGTCCCGGGCGAGCCGCTCGACGAGCCGCTCGGGCAGACCTAGGGCGGCGAAGCCGTTGTCCTCGGCCACTTCGACGGGGTTCTCGCTCACGCTCTTGTGGGTCGCCTTGGTCCAGGTGTCCGCGTCCATGCGCTCGGCCTCGGCGTCCCGGCCGATGCGGTCCTCCCGCTCCCAGGATGCGTTGTTGCCCTTGTGGTTCCAGCGGTCGTCGCGAGCCGGACGCTCGTAGCTCGGACGCTCGGTGCGGGGGGCACGGTCCGTCCGGTCATGGGCCGGGCGGTCGGTGCGGGCGGTGCGGTCGAACACGGGTCGCTCGGTGCGAGGTGCGCGGTCGTCGCGGCGCGGGGCGTAGCCGCCGGCGTCTCGGGCCGGACGGTCGTAGCTCGGCCGGTCGGTGCGCGCGGGCCGGTCGTCGCGGCGCGGGGCGTAGCCGCCGGCGTCGCGGGCCGGACGGTCGTAGCTCGGCCGTCCGGTGCGCGCGGGACGGTTGTAGCTCGGGCGGTCGGAGCTCGGACGGTCAGTGCGTGCGGGACGGTCGTCGCGGGCCGGACGGTCGTAGCTTGGCCGGTCGGTGCGCGCGGGCCGGTCGGTGCGCGCGGGCCGGTCGTCGCGGCGCGGGGCGTAGCCGCCGGCGTCACGGGCCGGCCGGTCGTAGCTCGGCCGATCGGTGCGCGTCGGCCGGTCGGCGCGGGCCGGACGGTCATAGCTCGGCCGGTCGTCGCGGCGCGGGGCGCCGGCGTCGCGGGCCGGCCGGTCGTAGCTCGGCCGGTCGTCGCGGCGGGGGGCGTAGGCGCCTGCGTCGCGGGCCGGACGGGCGGACGTGCCGCTGCGCGGACCGCGGTCGGAGGAGCCCCCGGCATACGGACGGCTGCTGCCACCCTGCGGGGGACCGGACTGGCCGCGGTGCGGCTTCTTGGGGGCGGAGGCCTTCTGGGCCGTGGTCCAGCGGGCTTTCTTGGGCGCGCCAGAACTCATTTTCTTGGGCAAGACTGTTCAACTCACTTCGGGTACTCGAGTAGACACGTCTCGAGCCACCTGGCGAGGG
Source organism: Lapillicoccus sp. (assembly GCF_046595215.1). Taxonomy (NCBI): domain Bacteria; kingdom Bacillati; phylum Actinomycetota; class Actinomycetes; order Micrococcales; family Intrasporangiaceae; genus Lapillicoccus; species Lapillicoccus sp. Next base: position 12,195 of record NZ_JBKJPP010000210.1, read on the forward strand.
CAACCATCTGCAGACGAGCCTCAGGCGCCATGTGGTGCTGCGCCCGGGTGGACCGGAATCCAGCTTGTGCTGTCCGGCGGGAACCCGCTCCGCGTTTGGGAATGTGCTCGACGCAGCCATGCGCCTCGGAGTAGGGTCTGGCAGAGTTTATCAGGACCGCGGAGATGCCCCGGACCATCCCCGCCGTGACCCCCACCACCACGCCAGGGCGGCGCCGAGCGCCACCCCCGCGAGGTCGGCGGCGACGTCGAGGGGGTCACCGGAGCGGTGCGGCAGCAGCGCGTGCTGGATCCACTCGCTCAGGAGCGCATGCACGGCGAGGACCAGGGCCGGTCCACGCCACCGGCGCAGGACCGCGGCCGCCGCGAGCACCGGCGCCGCGAAGAGGAGCACATGGACGGCCTTGTCCGTCCAGCTCACCGGACTCGACACCGTCACGACCGGCCAGTAGAGCGCGGCCAAGTGACCCGCGACGACCACCGCGAGCAGGCCCGTCAACGCCGTATGCCGGGCCTGCGACGCCCGCAGCTGCCCCCCTGGTGCGACCACGGGCCCCAGCCTACGGTCCCGAAGGGGAGGTGAGGGCGCTCCTCAAGGGGTCGGCGGGGTGGTCCTCGCGGCGAGGGGGCCCGTGGTCGTCGGCTCCACGGCGGCCGCCCCGGCGAGACCCGGCGTCGGGCAGCTCGCCGTGGTGGGCGAGATGATGGAGGTAGCCGTGGTCGAACTCGTCGGGGCCGTCGGGGCCGTCGGGGTCGGGTCACACGTTGGGGATGCGGCTGTCGTCGTCGGCGCAGCCGCCGTCGTTGCCGTCGTGGTGGTCGGCGGAATCGTTGCCGTCGTGGTGGTCGGCGGAATCGTCGCCGTCGTGGTGGTCGGCGGAATCGTCGCCGTCGTCGTGGTCGGCGGAATCGTCGCCGTCGTGGTCGTCGATGTCGTCGTCGTCGTGGTCGTCGATGTCGTCGTCGTCGTCGCCGGATTCGCCGTCGTCGACAGCGGCGGAATGGTCGCGGGCGATGACGGTGGCATCTGCGGGCTCGACGGTGGGGGCATCGGGCTCGCGACTGCCGGCACCGTGCTGGCCGTCGTGGTCCACGCCCGAGACGTCGTCGTCCCTGCCGGCACGATCGGGCCCAGGACCTGCATGGTCGTGTCGACAGGCACGATCTCGACGGCGGCCGGGGTCTGCGCCTGCCGCGGGCTCACCCCGACCGGGACCGTGCCGGCGCGGTCGATGCTCGGTGTGGCGCCGTCCCGGTAGGCCATCCCCCAGGTCAGGACCGAGGAGAGATAAGAGGAGGAGTAGTTGTAGCTGAGGATCGCTGCCGCGAGGCTCGCGCCGACGCTCAGGTCACGCCCTCCAGCGCAGAGGTAGGCACCCGCGGCCGTGGCCGCGTCGAAGACGTTGTGGGGATCGACGACCCCGTCGCCGTTGCCGTCCCGGCCCCACGTGCGCCAGGTCCCCGGCAGGAACTGCATCGGCCCGACCGCCCGGTCGTAGACGGGGTCGCCGTCGAGGGCCCCACCGTCACTGTCGCGGATCACCGCGGTGCCGGGAGTCGAGCCGTCGAGGCGGATGCCGAGGATCTTGCCGCGGGTGGTCCCGTTGGCGTCCACGCGACCGCCGGAGGCGTGCCCGGACTCGATCCGTCCGATGCCGGCGAGGACCCACCACGGCAGGTGGCAGGACGGGTCGCTGGAGGCGATGTACAGCTCGGCGCGGCGGTAGGCCGCAAGGACGGTGACCGGGATGCCGGTGGTGCCGGCGACCTCGGCGGGGCCGGCGACACCGGCTTCGCTGCGGCTGGCAATGGCGTTCGCGGCCTGGGCTGCGGCCAGGGAGACGTCGACCATCGTCCCCTCCCGTTCGGCCAGCTGGATCTGCATCACGAGGACCTCGTCCTGCGCGGAGGTCGGCGTCCGCTGACCATCGGCACCGGTGAGCGGCTCGTGGTCGCTGGCCCGCAGGTTGATCCCGGCCGCGACGGGAGACAGGACGGCGACGACCGGCGCGAGCGGGCCCGTCAACGCGACGGCGGGGATCGTCGAGCACAGCAGGGCGGCCGTGATCGCGCCCGGCACGGCGGCTCGACGACCGAACGTCCTGAGCCATCCATCGCGCGACGGCGCCTGCAGCCGGGCCTCCCGGGACAGCCTGAACGACTCCCCCAGCTCAGCCTGTCGCTGCCACTGCGCAACCGGGTCCACCCCGCGGACCACGCCCACCTTGCCCATGATGCCCACTCTTCGTCGCTTCCCACCGAGACTGGTCATGTGCCGCCCGACCCCCCCGGGCTGGGCGACTCAACCAATGTAGGACTCCCGGGCGACTCGCGCAGGCTGATCCGGTAAACCCAGCGTGACGGATGGATCCCGTTCTCCTCGATCCGGGGTCGCGACCCCGGAGGTACCGTCCGCGCCAGCCTCCGGCCCCCCGGGCGGGAATACGGCCGACGACGAGACCCGTTGACCCGCACATGGCAACGACAGACCTGACCGCCCAGACCTTCGAGCAGACCGTGCTCGACAACGACATCGTCCTTGTGGACTTCTGGGCGTCGTGGTGCGGGCCGTGCCTGCGGTTCGCCCCGGTCTACGACGCGGCGTCCGAGAAGAACGAGGGCGTGGTCTTCGCCAAGGTCGACACCGAGGCCGAGCAGGCCCTCGCGGCAGCGGTCGACATCACCTCGATCCCGACGCTGATGGCGTTCCGCGACAGCATTCTCGTCTTCCGACAGTCGGGGGCGATGCCGCCCGAAGCCTTCCAGCAGCTCATCGACCGGGTGGGCAGCCTCGACATGGACGAGGTCCGCGCCCAGGTCGCCGCCCAGAAGGCCGCCCCGCCGGAGAATGCGCCGACCGACGCCACTCCCCGCCACACCCACACCCACTGACCCGCGCGTCGTCCGGCCAGCCGCAGCCACCCGGACTACGGGGACGCGACGAGGGCCCGACCGGGAGAGCCGGCCGGGCCTTCGTCGTTGCTGACAGCGCGTGACGTGAGCCACCACGGGGCGTGGTGGAGGTGGCGGGAATTGAACCCGCGTCCGATGACGTGAGACCAGGACTTCTCCGGGCGCAGTGCGCTATGGCTTTTCTCGGCCCCAGGACTCGCACGCACACGTCCCCTGACAGGCCCAGCTGAGTAAGAGTCCCGCGCAGCCCCCCAACATGACTGCGCAGCAAGTCCTCTAGATGACGCCAGGCACTGAGTCGAGAACTAGCTCAGGCTGACGGACTTTGGAGCTCGCTCAGGCGGCGAGGGCAAAGTCGGTGCGATTGGAATCGGCACCTATTGGTTTGCACGGATCGTTAACGAGTTAACCGTGCGTCCTCGGCCCGCTTCTCCTGGAGTGACGACCACCGTCGAAACCGATCACCCCCATGAAGGCCCCGTAGGCCGGAGGGTGCACACGTCACGCTGTTGAGTTGTCAAGAGCACCAGTATGTCCTGCAACGGGGCAGCGTCCAAGTCCGTTCCCTCGACCCGTGCTGTCAGCGGGGCCGTGTAAGGATGGTCCTCAACCCAAGGAGACCCCCATGCAGATCGAGCGCACCGTCAGGACCGACCGGCCGATCGGCCAGGTCTTCGACTACCTCAGCGACTTCACCCACACCACCGAGTGGGACCCGGGCACCGTGCACACGGAGAAGACGTCCGGCGACGGCGGCGTGGGGACGACCTACCACAACGTGTCGAAGTTCATGGGCCGCGAGACCGAGCTCGAGTACACCGTCATCGACCACGTCCCCAACCAGCGCTTCGCGCTGCGCGGGGTCAACAAGACCGTGAGCGCCCAGGACACGATGACCTTCCGCAGCGTCGGCGGTGGCACCGAGGTCACCTACGTGGCCGCCTTCGAGTTCTCCGGCATCGCCAAGTACCTCGGACCGCTCATCAAGCCGGGCCTGAACAAGCTCGGCGACGAGGCCGAGTCGGGCATGCGCACCGCCCTGGCGAAGCTCTGACGACAGCCCGACAGCCCCGACCCGAGAGCGTCATGCCTCCCCTGAAGCGTGCCAAGCCCGGCCCCGGCCAGGAGTCGGTCTGGGACTACCCCCGACCGCCTCGGGTCGAGACGTCTGCCGAGCTCGTCGAGATCACGCTCGGGGGCGTCGTCGTCGCTCGTTCGAGCGATGCGCTGCGCGTCCTCGAGACCAGCCACCCCCCGACCTACTATCTGCCGCATGCCGACTTCGTTGCGGGCGCCCTCGTGCCGGTCGAGGGGTCCAGCTACTGCGAGTGGAAGGGCGTGGCGGCCTACCTCGACGTCGTCGGTGGTGATCGCGTCGCGGCCGCGGCGGGCTGGACCTACCCCACCCCCTCGCTGGGCTTCGAGGTGCTCCGGGACCACGTCGCCGTGATGCCCGCCGCAATGGACCGGTGCACCGTCGAAGGGCAGACGGTCCAGCCCCAGCAGGGCGGCTTCTACGGCGGCTGGATCACCTCGCGGGTCGTCGGCCCCTTCAAGGGCGGGCCGGGCACCCACGGCTGGTGAGCCGGCGACCGGGTGCTGCCGGGTGCGCCGGCGACCGGGTTCGGCGACGACGGGTCGGAAACGTTGGACGAAAGGACAACCGTGGACTGTGACGTCGTCGTCGTGGGCGCCGGCCTGGCCGGCCTCGAGTGTGCCCGGAGCCTGCTCCGGCGCGGTCTCGCGGTGGAGGTTCTCGAGGCGTCCGATGCGGTGGGGGGCCGCGTCCGGACCGACCGGGTCGACGGATTCCTCGTCGACCGGGGCTTCCAGGTCATCAACCCGTCCTACCCTGCGCTGCGCTCGCTGGTCGACGTCGGCGCCCTCGACCTCAAGCCCTTCGCGGCCGGTCTCGGAGTCCGCCGACCTGACGGGATCCACGTGCTCGCCGACCCCCGACGCTCCCCCACTCGACTTCTCGCCACCCTGCGCAGCGGCTACGTCCGGCCGCTGGAGCTGGCGCGGGTCGCGGCGTGGGTCGCCCCCTGCCTCGGCCCGGTCTCCCGGCTGCTCGACGCCGACGACGTGCCGCTGCTGGAGTCGCGCCTGGCTGCCGGCGTGGACGGGCACCTGTGGCGCGAGGTCCTCGAACCCTTCCTCGCCGGCGTCATCGCGGAGCGCGACGGCTCCACCTCGACCGCCTTCGTGCGACTGCTCCTGCGCAGCTTCCTCCTCGGCACCCCCGGCGTCCCGGCGCTGGGCATGGGCGCCCTCCCCCATCAGCTGGCCTCCGGCCTCGACGTCCGCCTCGACACCCCGGTCCGGTCGGTCACCGCGTCCGGCGACGACGCGATGGTGCAGACGGACGACGGCCCCGTGATGGCCCGCGCCGTCGTCGTCGCCACCGACCCCCGCACGGCCGCTCGGCTGACCCCGCTCGCTCCCGCCCGGATGCGAGGCTTCGTGACGGCGTGGTTCGGCGTCGACCAGGCGCCGTGGACCGAGCCGCTCATCCTCGTCGACGGACGGCAGGACTCCGACCGCCCGGTCGGCACCCCGCCGGGCCCCGTCGTCAACACAGCCGTGATGAGCAACGCTGCGCCGTCCTACGCACCGCCCGGGCGCCACCTCGTGCAGGCGACCAGCCTCCTCGACAACGCCGCCCCGGCGCCGACGGAGTCGCAGGTGAGGCGCCATGTCGGTGAGCTCTACGCCGCCGACGCCATGTCCTGGGACCTGCTCGCGTGGCAGGAGATCCCGCACGCCGTCACCGCCCAGCCCGCGCCGCTGGCGGTGCGCCAGCCGGTCGACCTCGGCGACGGCCTCTTCGTCTGTGGCGACCACCGGGACACCGCCTCGATCCAGGGCGCCCTCGTGTCCGGCCACCGCACGGCCCGGCTCGTCGCGCGCCGACTCAGGTCAGCGCCCGGGTCGACGCCCTCCTGACGCACGGACCGGCCGCCCCCCCGCAGCAGCCGGACGGACCCGCCCCCGGTGCCTGGGTGCGGACGTGGTTACATCGACGGGCTTCCTGCACCCCATAAAGGAGACTCCCATGACGACGACACGCGAGTGGCACCTGGTCCGACGTCCCCGCGGCGAGCCCCTCGACAAGGACTTCGCGCTGGTCGAGACCCCGCTGGCCCCCCTCGACGACGGCGAGATCCTCGTCCGCAACACCTTCCTGTCGGTCGACCCCTACATGCGCGGCCGGATGAACGACGTGAAGTCGTATGTCCCCGCCTTCCAGCTCGACCAGCCGATGGACGGCGGCGCGATCGGCGTCGTCGTGCAGGTCGGAGGGTCAGCGACCGACGCCACGGGCCGCGAGGTCGTCAAGGGCGACACGGTCCTGCACGGACTGGGGTGGCGCTCCCATGCGGTGCTCCCGGCACGCCGGGCGCGGGTCGTCGACGCCGCCCTGGCCCCGGCCCAGGCGTGGCTGGGGGTGCTCGGCATGCCCGGCCTCACGGCATACGTCGGGTTGACCCGCATCGCGCAGTTGCGTGAGGGAGAGCGGGTGTTCGTCTCGGCCGCGGCGGGCGCCGTCGGATCGCTCGTGGGCCAGATCGCCCGACTCAAGGGTGCCTCCCTCGTCGTCGGCAGCGCCGGCGGCCCGGAGAAGACCCGGTGGCTCACCGACGACGCCGGGTTCGACCGCGCCGTGGACTACAAGGCCACGCCGATCGGCACCGGCCTCAAGGAGGCCGCGCCCGAGGGCATCGACGTCTACTTCGACAACGTCGGCGCCGACCACCTCGAAGCCGCGATCTCGAGCCTGCGCCCGAACGGCCGAGCGGCGATCTGCGGGATGATCGCGCGCTACAACGACACCGAGGCGGCCCCCGGTCCGCGCAACATGGCGATGATCATCGGCAAGCGCCTCACCCTCAGGGGATTCATCGTCTCGGACCACGACGACCTGCGTCCCCAGTTCGAGGAGGAGGTCGGCGGCTGGCTGCGCGAGGGCAAGATCGTCTGGCGCGAGACGGTCGTCGAGGGGATCGACCAGGCCGTCGCCGGCTTCCGGTCACTGCTGTCCGGGGGCAACACCGGCAAGATGCTGATCCGCCTCTAGGAGAACAGTTTTCGGGCCGAACGCACCGTATGCCGGCTGGCCACCAGCGCCCGAGTGTCGTTGACTCGGCCACGGACGAGGACGTCGACGATCCGGTTGGCGCGGTGGGCGACCGCGCAGGCGATGACGCGACCTCTCGCCCAGTGAGACGCTTCACCAACCCCGATGGGCTTCAGAATCCGCGACGGGTTTGTGCCGTCGCCGTGGTTAGCCTGCTCCATTCACTGGCTCACTCGCTCCGACGCGGTGTCCGAGGCCCGCTGGTTGGCCCTGTTGGCCCGCTCGCCACCGCGCCGTTCCTGGTCGCTGGCGCGGGTCGGCCGGTGCGGTCTCGCCGGAGCCGTCGCGAGGGCCTCGAGATAGCGGAAGGCCCACCGCTGCACGTCGTGGTCGGCGACGCGCTTGCGCAGCGCTTTCATCCGCCGTCGACGCTCGTCCTCGGGGGCGGTGATCGCCCGCATGATCGTCTGTTTGAGGCCCTCGATGTCATGGGGGTTGCAGATGAAGGCCTGGTGCAGCTCGTGCCATGCCCCGGTGAACTCGCTGAGGACGAGCGCGCCGCCGAGGTCGTGCCGGCAGCTGACGTACTCCTTGGCGATGAGGTTCATGCCGTCACGCAGCGGCGTCACGAGCAGGACGTCGGCGGCCAGGAACATCGCCACCATCTCGGTGCGGGGGTAGAAGTGGTGGAGGTAGTGCACGGCTGGCTGGCCGATCGCAGAGAACTCTCCATTGATCCGCCCGACAGTGCCCTCGACCTCCTCGCGTAGATGGCGGTAGGCGTCCACACGCTCGCGGCTGGGAAGGGCCACCTGCATGAGCGTCACCCCGGGTGGGCCGATCGCCCGGTCTTGCAACAGCTCCTCGTAGGCCTTCAGCCGGTGCCGGATGCCCTTGGTGTAGTCGAGCCGGTCAACTCCGAGCATGAGAACCTCCGGGTCGCCGAGCGAGACACGGATCTCCGCCGCTCGGGCAACCACCTCGGGTGTGCGGGCGAGCTCGTCAAGCTCGCGGAAATCCACCGAGATCGGCATCGCCGTGGCCCGCACCGTCCGCTGCACCGAAGGGTCGTCGCCGGGCGGTGTGAAGGTGATCGTCTCGCCCCTGGTCGCCATGCCCAGCAGCCGGCGGCAGGCACGCAGGAAGTTCTCGGCGTCGGGGGTGCGCTGGAAGCCCAGGAGGTCCGCGCCCAGCAGACCCTCTACCAGGGCCCGGCGCCACGGCAGCTGGGCGAAGAGTTCCACGGGCGGGAACGGTATGTGGTCGAACCAGCCGATGCGCACATCGGGCCGGATCGCCCGGACCATCGCCGGGACCAGCTGCAGCTGGTAGTCGTGCACCCACACGGTGGCACCCGGCGCGGCCACCTCAGCGACGGCCTTCGCAAAGCGATGGTTGACCGTCCGGTAGGTGTCCCACCAGGCGCGGTGAAAGCTGGCCGGGACAATCACGTCGTGGTAGATCGGCCACAGTGTCTCGTTGCTGAAACCCTCGTAGTACTCCTCGACATCGGTGGGCGACAGACCCACCGGATGCAGGTGAGTCCCCTCCTCGCTGAACGGCTCGGGCGCCGCGCCGGGCTCGCCCGCCCATCCCACCCACGCGGCGTCGCGGCCGCGCATGACCGACTCCAGGGCGGTCACCAGACCGCCCGGACTGCGCTGCCAGGTGCCCCCGCCACCGGCATCGACCAGGCGTTCGACGGGGAGCCGGTTTGCGGCAACCACCAGATCAAACGTCGGTGCAGCAACACTCACGCGGAATCACCTCCTCCATTGGGGGGTCCAAGGTCACTGTGAGACAACCTCGATCATGCTCCGGTCCTGCCCCCGCCCTCCTCACAGGCACCCCTCGGGGACCACCGGTTCCGGAATCGCAGCGCGACCTGCTCGCCAAACTGCGTGGCGTGAAGATCCGCAGTCCCTCGCCCGGCTGGGGTCGGATCTCTCAGCCGGGCGCAATGAAGGTGCTCTTCCCGGTCGCGGCAGCGATGTCCTGCGCAGCGGTCTCGAGTAGCTGGTCGGCCAGGTGGCGCAGGGCCCGGGCGACCGCGACCTCGTCCCCGATCTCGGGAACCGACGCGTCCCTGGTGCTGCGGTGGCTCTGGCCACGGGCGGTCAGGTGGGTGGGCGCGTCAGACACCAGGACGACCTTGGCGCTGGTGTCGTCCCCGGACTCGAAGATCGACACCCGGACCTGCCACTCGCGGAGATGACGGCCGGGGGGCTGCGCAACCCCGCCCAGCGACGTGTCGGCGCTGGCCTCGGACGTCTCGGGAGGCACGCCGACCGACGCACCGGCGGCGTGCTCGGGCTCGGGCTCGGGACCGACCTTCAGGATCGAGCCCGGTCCGGGGTAGAGGAGCCCCGTGTGCCCGTCGGCCCATCGGACGAGGTACGGCGGCTCGCCGTCCTCACCCCTGACCTCCAGCACCTCACCGTCCCTCGTGGGTTCCTCGATGTGGCTGGCCGCGAGGATGATGCGATCTCCCTGGTGTGCTTTCATCGTCAGACTCCTGGTTGTGGGTGGTGTCGTGCAGCGACCGGTCACCTGCCCTCCAGCACAGCACCACCGCGGGCAGTTCGAGCAGGGCCATACGTCCTGTCGTCGCAACTGGCCGTTCGGGCTTGTGCTCCAGGACCCGAGTCTGTAGCGGTGGAAGCGGTGGCAGGAACCGGCTGCCTGTCCATGCGGTCGTCGGCCGGGGCGTGACCCGTCCGGCCGGCGATGTCCCGTATCTCGGGACCGTGATCTCACCAAGGGACCTCCCCACTAGGCTTCGGGACGCCGACAGGCACCGACGTTCCCGGAGGGTCGATGTTCACCAAGGTCCTGGTTGCCAACCGAGGCGAGATCGCCGTGCGCGCCTTCCGCGCCGCGACCGAGCTCGGGGCCACGACGGTCGCGATCTTCCCCCACGAGGACCGCAAGAGCGAGCACCGCCTCAAGGCGGACGAGGCCTACCAGATCGGCGAGCCCGGTCACCCGGTGCGTGCCTACCTCGACCCGGAGGCGATCGTCGCGACCGCGGTCCGGGCCGGGGCCGACGCGGTCTACCCAGGCTACGGTTTCCTGTCGGAGAACCCCGACCTGGCCGAGGCCTGCGAGGCCGCCGGTGTGGTGTTCGTTGGCCCGCCCCCCGCGGTGCTGCACCTGACCGGCAACAAGTCCCGGGCCATCGCGGCCGCGAAGGCGGCCGGCCTGCCGACGCTCAACAGCGTCCCCCCGAGCGGGGACCGGGAGGTGCTGATCGCCTCTGCGGACCAGGTCGGCTACCCCCTCTTCGTCAAGGCCGTCGCCGGCGGTGGCGGGCGCGGGATGCGCCGCGTCGAGCGGGCGCAGGACCTCGGCGAGGCACTGGACGCGGCGATGCGCGAGGCCGAGTCCGCCTTCGGTGACGCGACCGTCTTCCTCGAGGAGGCCGTGGTCAGCCCGCGCCACATCGAGGTCCAGATCCTCGCCGACGGCCTGGGCAACGTCGTCCACCTCTACGAGCGGGACTGCTCGGTGCAGCGGCGCCACCAGAAGGTCGTGGAGATCGCGCCCGCCCCCAACCTCGACCCGGGGCTGCGGGACCGGATGTGCACCGACGCGGTGTCCTTCGCCCAGGAGATCGGCTACGTCAACGCCGGGACCGTCGAGTTCCTCCTCGACCCGCAAGGCCGCTACGTCTTCATCGAGATGAACCCGCGCATCCAGGTGGAGCACACCGTGACCGAGGAGGTCACCGACGTCGACCTCGTCCAGTCCCAGCTGCGGATCGCCGCCGGGGAGAGCCTGGCCGACCTCGGCATCCACCAGGACATGATCCAGCTGCGCGGCGCCGCGCTGCAGTGCCGGATCACCACCGAGGACCCCACCAACGAGTTCCGTCCCGACACCGGCGAGATCACCGTCTACCGCAGCGCGGGCGGGTCGGGGGTTCGGCTCGACGGCGGCACGGTCTTCGTCGGCGCCGAGGTCGGCGCCCACTTCGACTCGATGCTCGTCAAGCTGACCTGCCGGGGCCGGGACTTCCCGGCGGCCGTGGCCCGGGCCCGGCGGGCGCTGGCCGAGTTCCGCATCCGCGGGGTCTCGACCAACATCCCCTTCCTGCAGGCGGTCCTCGAGGAGCCCGACTTCGTCGCCGGTCGCGCGACCACGGCATTCATCGACGAACGTCCCTGGCTGCGCACGTCGCGCACCCCTGCCGACCGCGGCACCAAGCTGCTCACCTACCTCGCGGAACGGACCGTCAACCAGCCCCACGGTCCGGCGCTCAGCAACGTCTCACCCCGTGGCAAGCTCCCGCACATCGACCTCGCCGCCGCGCCGCCGCCCGGAGGTCGCGACCGGCTCGTCAGCCACGGCCCCGAGGCCTTCGCCGCCGCGCTGCGGGCACAGACAGCGGTCGCGGTGACCGACACGACGTTCCGCGACGCCCACCAGTCGCTGCTGGCGACCCGGGTGCGCACCCGCGACCTGATGCACGTGGCACCCCATGTCGCCCGCCTCACCCCGCAGCTGTTCAGCGTCGAGGCCTGGGGCGGCGCCACCTACGACGTCGCCCTCCGGTTCCTCTCCGAGGATCCCTGGGAGCGGCTCGCGGCCCTCAGGGGGGCGATGCCCAACCTCCCCATCCAGATGCTGCTCCGCGGACGCAACACGGTGGGCTACACGCCCTATCCCACCAAGGTCACCGACGTCTTCGTCACGGAGGCGGCCCGGACCGGCGTCGACATCTTCCGCATCTTCGACTCCCTCAACGACGTCTCCCGGATGCGGCCGGCCATCGACGCGGTCCGGGCCACCGGGACGGCCGTCGCCGAGGTCGCCTTCTGCTACACCGGCGACCTCACGAGCCCCGGCGAGCGCCTCTACACCCTCGACTACTACCTGCGTCTGGCCGAGCAGATCGTCGACGCCGGGGCGCACATCATCGCCGTCAAGGACATGGCCGGCCTGCTGCGCGCGCCCGCCGCCCGCACCCTCGTCACCGCCCTGCGCGAGCGCTTCGACCTGCCGGTGCACCTGCACACCCACGACACCGCCGGCGGCCAGCTCGCGACCCTGCTCGCCGCGATCGACGCCGGCGTGGACGCCGTCGACGTGGCCAGCGCCTCGATGGCCGGCACGACGAGCCAGCCGCCAATGTCGTCACTGATCGCCGCGACCGACGGCACCGATCGCGAGACCGGGCTCGACCTCGACGCAGTCTGCAGCCTCGAGCCCTACTGGGAGGCCATGCGCGTCATCTACGCCCCCTTCGAGTCCGGGCTGCCCTCACCGACCGGCCGGGTCTACACGCACGAGATCCCGGGCGGGCAGCTCTCCAACCTGCGCCAGCAGGCGATCGCCCTCGGGCTCGGCGAGCAGTTCGAGGCCATCGAAGACATGTATGCCGCGGCGAACCACCTGCTCGGAAACATCGTCAAGGTGACGCCCAGCTCCAAGGTCGTCGGTGACCTGGCCCTGGCCCTGGTGGGAGCGAATGCCGACCCGGCTGACTTCGAGGCCAACCCGACGAAGTACGACATCCCCGACTCGGTCATCGGCTTCCTCAACGGCGACCTCGGTGAACCCCCGGGCGGGTGGCCGGAACCGTTCCGCACCAAGGCGCTCGAGGGGCGGCACACCAAACCGGCGGTGACCGAGCTCAGCCCCGAGGACGAGGCCGCCCTGGCCGCGAGCCCACGGCATACGCTCAACCGCCTGCTCTTTCCCGGCCCGACGAAGGAGTTCGCGCAGAGCCGCGAGCGCTACTCCGACCTGTCCGTGCTCGGGACGGTCGAGTTCCTCCACGGCCTCGAGATCGGGATCGAGCACGAGGTCGACCTCGAGCCGGGCAAGAAGCTCATTCTCGGGGTCCAGTCCGTCTCCGAGGCCGACGAGCGCGGGCTGCGCACCGTGATGTGCACCGTCAATGGCCAGCTGCGTCCGGTGCAGGTGCGCGACCTCACGGTAGAGGTCAACGTGCGCCAGGCCGAGAAGGCCAACCCGTCCGACAAGCGGCAGGTGCCGGCGCCCTTCGCCGGCGTCGTGTCGGTCACCGTCGCCGAGGGTGACACCGTCGAGGCGGGGGTGAGCGTCGCGACGATCGAGGCGATGAAGATGGAGGCGGCCATCACCGCCCCAGTCGGCGGGGTCGTCGAACGGCTGGCCATCGCCACCCAGCAGCAGGTCGAGGGCGGCGACCTCCTGCTCGTCATCGGAACAGGCGGTGCTGCCGGGGCCCCGGCAGCGGAGACCGACCCGAGCTGACGTCCGACGGCGCGGGGCCGGCGCGGCGCCGGCGTGCGGCTACCAGGAGCCGGAGCTCGAGCCGCCCATCCCGCCGCCGGAGAAGCCGCCGCCGCCGAAGCCCGAGCCGCCTGACGACCCCGTGGTGGCGCTCGCCGCGAAGGTGCCGCCGGCGCTCGTGGCGAAGCTGCCCGCTCCGTCGGCGATGCTGGCGAAGTTCGGGAAGGCGGCGCCGCTGTAGAGGTACCAGAGCGGCATCGAGATCTGGGTCCCGGCCGCTGCCGCTGCCTCGGCGACCTGCTGGAAGGTCGAGGCCCACCGGTCCGCGACCCCGAAGACGATGGCGTAGGGCAGGAACCTGCTGAAGATCGCCTGGGCCTCCTCGAACCGGATCTGGTTGGCCTCCGCGGTGACGAGGTACTGCTTGAAGCCCAGCGACTGGGCGAGCATCGCCGAGCCCGCCGCCGTCTTGGCTGCCATCCGCTTGCCGAGGAACCGGAAGATCAACCCGGCCACGATGAGCCCCAGGCCGAGGACGGCACCGGACGGGACGCCGATCCTCAGGCCGGCGGTCCGGTCGATGTCGCTCGTCACCCTCCCGAGGTAGACGAAGGAGGCCGCGCCGGCGCCCATCAGCAGGAACCCGAGGGCCTGCCACCCGGCCCGCTGCGACTGCGGCGACTTGCGGAACCAGCCGCGGTCGACGACCTCCTGGTACATCTCGCCCTTGGCGCTCGACAAGGTGGCGGCGAAGTGGGTCTTCAGGGAGGAGAGGTCGACCGGGTTCGAGGTCGCGAAGATCCCCTCGAGCAGCGTGGACTCGTAACGGCGAAGCGTCTCCTCCGGCCGCGGCACGAGCCGCGTCAGGCGCCAGTCGGTCCGCGAGAACACGCCCTCCGACTGCATCTCCTCGATCTGGAGGAATCCCCGGACGGCCAGGTCGACGACGGTCGCCGACACGTCGACGGTGTTGACCTCCTCGTCGATGATCGTCCCGACCATCCCCGGCTGGACACCGGCCGGCGGGGTGAACTGGACCGCCACGGTGGGGGCGCCGCCCCTGACGGTCCGGGCGCCGCCCTGGTCCTGCGTCGGGCCGGGGGTGAGACCGGGGGTCATCCCGGCATACCACTCGTCACGCCCCCGCGTCGCGACGAGCGTGCCCATGAGGCCGGCCGCGACGACCGGGACGGCCACCCCGCCGGCCAGTGCCAGCGCGCTGACGAGCTTGGCCTGGCCGGCGTCCATCGAGGAGCCGCCGCTGCGCAGGTCGGGCTTGAGGTCCCCGAAGCCCCCGAGGGGGAGCTTGGTGGCGATGGTGAGGTCCTCGTTGGCGCGCAGGTTGCTCACCGAGAAGGTCGCGGGCGACCCCGGCTGGGAGGTGTCGCAGGCCTGCCCGGGGTCGGTGTTGCCGCGGGAGCAGCGGGCCTCGGTCACCCCGCCCGGTCCCGTGACGCTGACCGTGACCGTGTCCTTGGGGACCGGGTCGGCCTTGAACACGGTGAAGAAGAACTCCGCGTGGTCCGGGAAGGGGTTCATGATCTTGGCGAGGTGGTAGGTGATGACGTAGGTCTGCGGCCCGGAGATGGTCGTGTTCGCGTCCCCGATCCGGATCTGGGTCGCGGACCCCAGGTCGCCCAGCTTGACCCCGGTCGGGGCCCCGGTCGGGCTCTGCACCGTGACGGCCGAGATCGAGAAGTAACGGTAGGTGTCGCCGTCGGCGTTGTTGCCGTTGCTGTTGTCGATGGCCTGTCGCACGACGATGTTGCGATAGATCCCGTGTCGCGCCGAGCCGGAGGTGCCGAACCGGTAGTCGATGGTCTCGGTGAAGGTGGCGCCGCCGTCCCGGTCCAGGACGACCTGCTGCGCGAAGGAGGCCATCCGGTCGACCCGCTCGTCGGCGGTCGCCCTGGCCGCCACGCCCCAGCTGCTCACCGAGGCAGGGCCCGCGGAGGACACCGGCCCCGCTGCGGCGGACGTCGCCGGGAGGGCGACCATGACCACGAGCATGGCGAGCACGGCATACAGCGAAGCGAGCCGGTGCCCGCGCCGTTCAGCTGCGACCCCCCGGACCGCCCTGCCGGGACGGCTCATCGGGACTCCCTGGTGCTCATGGCACGCTCGGCCTCGCGCTTGTCCTGGCGCTCGCGCAGCGCGTTGCGCTTGTCGTACTCCTTCTTGCCGGTGGCCAGGGCGATCTCGACCTTGGCGCGGCCGTCCTTGAAGTAGAGGGCGAGCGGCACGATGGTGCGCCCGCTCTCGCGGGTCTTGGACTGGATCTTGGTCAGCTCGTCGCGGTGCAGCAGCAGCTTGCGCCGGCGACGGGGGGTGTGGTTGGTCCAGGTGCCCTGGGTGTATTCGGGGATGTGGACGCCCTCGAGCCACAGCTCGTTGTCGGTGAACTGCGCGTAGCCGTCGACGAGGGAGGCCCGGCCGGCACGCAGCGCCTTGACCTCGGTGCCCACCAGCGCCAGCCCCGCCTCGAAGGTGTCCTCGATGTGGTAGTCGTGGCGCGCCTTGCGGTTGCTCGCGACCACCTTGCGCCCGCGTTCCCTGGCCACGTCACCCTCCCTGTGTCACGGCGCACCCTCGCGGCACACACGCCGACCCACCCCACGGTATGCCGGGTGGGCCGCTGTCCGTCGCAACGCTACCCGCTCGTCGTGCTCGCCCCGCACCGCACCGAGTCCCCAAGGGGCGTACGAGCACGGGTCAGAGCGGGGTCAGATCCACTTGCGGGGGTTGACGAAGGTGCCGTTCTCGAGGGTCTCGAAGTGCAGGTGGCATCCGGTGGAGTAGCCGGTGTTGCCGGAGTAGGCGATGAGCTGACCGCGCTTGACGGCGCCGCCGGTGACGGCGAACGAGCTGAGGTGGTTGTAGGTCGTGACGAGGTCGACGCCGCTGACGATGCCGTGGTCGATGACGACCCGGTTGCCGTCCCCACCGCCCGGACCCGCGCTGATCACGGTGCCGTCGGCGGTGGCGAAGACCGGGGTGCCGCAGGGCACGCCGAAGTCGGTGCCGGTGTGCAGCTTCATGATCAGCAGGATCGGATGGAAGCGCTGACCGAACTCGGAGGTGATCGGCGCGTTGGCCGGCTGGCTGAGGAAGCCGCTGCCGCCCGTGGGGGGGCTGTAGACCTGGCGGGCCGCTGCGGCTGCTGCCGCGCGGGCCGCCTCGGCGGCCGCCGCCTTGCGGGCCTGCTCGACCAGGAGGGCCTGCAGCTGGGCCTGCTCGGCCTGGGCGGCCACGAGCCGGGCCTGCTCCTCGACCTTCTTGGCCTCGACCTGCTGGGCGTGGGCCGCCTGCTGCGCGACGAGAGCGTCCAGTTCGGCCTTGGCACGCACGGCGGCGGCCCGCGCGGCTGCGGCCCGGGAGAGCGCTGCCTCCGCCTGCTGCTTGAGGTCGAGGATCTCGGCGCTCACCGCAGTGAGGTAGGCCTGCTGGGCCGACCCCTCGGCGCGCGAGGTCTGCAGGTCGTGCAGGGCGGCGGTGGTCAGGGACGAGACGGTGTCCGCGAGGACGACCCGGGTCGCGAAGTCATCGGCGCTCGTCGCGCCCAGGGCCACGGACAGCTGGGAGCCACCACCGCCCTGGAACATGTCGGCCGCGAAGTTGTCCAGGGTGGCTTGGGTGTCCTCGAGCTGCTTCCTGGTCGTGGCCATCGCCTCGACGGCGCGCGCCTGGTTGGCCTGGGCCACGGCGAGCTTTGCGGCGACGTCGTTGTTGTGCTGGGTGGCGCCCGTCTCGGCGGTCTGGGCCTGCGCCAGGTCGGCCTGGGCCGCCGGGACCTTCGCGGCGGTGGCCTGCCAGGCCTGGTAGGCCTGGACGAGCTCGGTCGAGGTGCCCTCGAGGGCGTCCTGCATCTGGACGACCTCCTGGTCCTTCTGCTTCTTCTCGTCGCCGGTGTCGGCCGAGGAGGTGGCGGAGGTGGAGATACCCAGGGCGGCGGTGCTCACGAGGACCAGGCCGGCGGCCGTGAGGCGGGCGCGCAGGAGCGACGCTCGCCCCTGGCGACGGATCGTCCTCATCTTTGGTCCTCCTCTCGGGTCCGGGTGCCTGCCCACGATGCCATGCGCTAGACCCGCAGATAGCGACGTAGCGTGAAACCGGACGTGAATACAGCCAAAAGGACGACCCCGCCGACGACCCATGGCGTGATCAGCAGGACGTCCGGAACGCCGATAAAGGCCGTGTCGAGCATCGCGTTGCTCAGGTAGCCCGAGATGCCGTAGCGGACCGTGGCCCACAGCAGCCCCATGGCCAGCCCCGCCCCGATGAGCGCCGAGACCACCGTCTCCATGACGAACGGGAACTGGATGGTGAAGTTCGACGCCCCCACGAGGCGCATGATGCCGGTCTCGCGCCGTCGACTGAAGGCCGTCTGGCGGATCGTCGTCGCCATCAGCAGGGTCGCGCAGATGACCATCAGGACGGCCAGCGCGATCGCCGACCAGGAGACGACGTTCATGAAGGAGAAGAACTTGTCGAGGAGCTGCTTCTGGTCCTGGACCTTGCCCACACCGGGGGCCCCCTGGAACGAGCTCGCGATGACGTCGTACTTGCTCGGGTCGGCCAGCGAGACCCGGAAGGAGTCGGCGAACGCGCGCTCGGTCGCCTGCTCACCGAGCGGGGAGTTGCGGAACTGGTCCTTGAAGCGCTGGTAGGCCTCGGCCTGGGACTCGTAGTACACGTCCTTGACCGTCGGCTTCATCTGCTCGAGCTGGCCCTTGACCTCGGCGCGCTGCGCCTCCGTGGTCGCCTTCTCGGCGCAGTTGGGATAGAGCGACTTGTCGACGCAGAGGAAGACCGAGACCTGGACACGGTCGTACCAGTAGTCCTTCATCGTGTCGACCTGGCGCTGCGCGAGCAGGCCCAGGCCGAGCAGATACATCGAGATCATCGTCACGAGGACGACGGACACGACCATCGAGACGTTGCGGCGCAGGCCGTTGCCGATCTCGCCAAGGAGGAAGGTGATGCGCATCTGGTCCGGTTCTCCCTCGTCTACTTCCGGCGGAAGCGCAGCTTGCCGGTCCGCGGCTCGCCCGCCCGGGTCGTGGACACGTTGGGCGGGTCGGCCTCGGCGGGTCCGTTGACCGCGGCGACAGCCACGAGGTCGTCGCCGGGCTGGCCCACGCCGGGCTGGCCTGCGTCGGGGTCCTCGGGCGCCGCCCGCTCGGACGTCGGCGCCTCGTAGCGGGGCACGACCGACTCGCTCCTGCCGTAGCCGCCGCGGACCTGGTCGCGCATGACATGACCGTTCTGCAGCTCGATGACGCGCTTGCGGAAGGCGTTGACGATCTCGTCGTCGTGCGTGGCCATGACGATCGTCGTGCCGGAGCGGTTGATCCGGTCGAGGAGGTGGACGATATCGAGGCTCGTGGCCGGGTCGAGGTTGCCGGTGGGCTCGTCGGCCAGGAGGATCGCCGGCTTGTTGACGACGGCGCGGGCAATCGCGACGCGCTGCTGCTCACCACCGGACAGCTCGTGCGGCAGCCGCTTCTCCTTGCCCTCGAGCCCGACCATCTTGAGCGTCTCTGGCACGGTCTGGCGGATGATCGAGCGGGAGCGGCCGATGACCTGCAGCGCGAACGCGACGTTCTGGTAGACGGTCTTGTTGGGCAGCAGCCGGAAGTCCTGGAAGACGGTGCCGATCTCGCGGCGCAGCTCGGGGACCTTGCGGTCGGGCATCTGCGACAGCTCACGGCCCGCGACGAGCACCGAGCCGAAGGTCGCGTTCTCCTCCTTCAGCGCCAGCCGCAGCAACGTCGACTTGCCCGAGCCGGACTGCCCGACAACGAAGACGAACTCGCCGCGCTCGACCTCGAGCGAGACGTCATCGAGTGCGGGACGTGTCGTTCGTGGGTACGTCTTGGTGACGTTCTCGAACAGGATCATGTGGGCGGCCTTCTGGCACTCGGGGAGACACGGCGGGCACCCCACCGACCGGGGGCCACGCGCCTTCGAGAGTACGGGGCCGGGCTGTGGAACCAGTGTTACCGGTGTGGTGTGGCGTGGCGCATGTGACGCGGAGCCGGCGACCCGGCATACCAGCGGTATGCCGTCCGGGCGGCCCGGGGAGGACGGTCAGTTGCCCTTCTCGGCGTTGCGCCGCCAGCGGATGCCCGCCTCGATGAAGCCGTCGATGTCGCCGTCGAAGACGCCGGAGGTGTTGCCGACCTCGTACTCTGTGCGCAGGTCCTTGACCATCTGGTAGGGGTGCAGGACATAGGAGCGCATCTGGTCGCCCCAGCTCGCCTTGATGTCGCCGGCCATCTCCTTCTTAGTCGCGTCCTCCTCGGCCTTGCGCACGAGCAACAGCCGCGACTGGAGCACCCGCAGGGCGGCGGCGCGGTTCTGGATCTGGGACTTCTCGTTCTGCATCGAGACGACGATGCCGGTGGGCATGTGCGTCATCCGGACCGCGGAGTCGGTGGTGTTGACCGACTGCCCGCCGGGCCCGGACGAGCGGAAGACGTCGACCTTGATCTCGTTCTCGGGGATCTCGACGGAGTCGTCGGACTCGATCAGCGGGATGACCTCGACCGCCGCGAACGAGGTCTGCCGGCGGCCCTGGTTGTCGAAGGGGCTGATCCGCACCAGGCGGTGGGTGCCGGCCTCGACGGTGAGGTGTCCGAAGGCGTAGGGGACCTTGACCTCGAAGGTCGCCGACTTCAGGCCGGCCTCCTCCGCGTAGGACGTGTCGAGCACGCTCGTCGGGTAGCCGTGCCGCTCGGCCCAGCGCAGATACATCCGCATCAGCATCTCGGCGAAGTCCGCGGCGTCGACGCCACCGGCGCCGGAGCGGATGGTCACGACCGCCTCGCGCTCGTCGTACTCGCCGTTGAGCAGGGTCCGGACCTCAAGCTCGCCGAGGGTCTTCTTCACGCCGACCAGCTCGCGCTCGGCCTCCGCCATCGTCTCCGGGTCGCCACCGTCCTCGGTGCCCATCTCGACGAGGGTCTCGAGGTCCTCGACCCGGCTGTCCATGCTCGTAACCCGCTCGAGCTCGGAGTTGGCCCGCGACAGCGCCGACGTCACCTGCTGCGCCTTCCCCTGGTCGTCCCACAGGTCGGGCGCCGAGGCCTGCGCCTCGAGCTCGGTGATCTGCGTCCGCAGGGCGGCGAGGTTGGTCACCTCGCGCACGGAGTCCATCGTCGCGCGGAGGGTTTTGATCTCTTCGGGGAAGTCGACAGCCACGAGGAGTCAGCCTACGGCAGCGCGGTCCGCCGGCCCGCACGCTCGTCATCCGTCACCACGCGTCCACTGCCCGAGCCCCGGCCCGTATGCCGTGCCGGCTCAGTTGAGCGCTCAGTTGAGCGGGGCGCGGGCGCGGGCCTCGACGGTGATCGTGACCGAGCCGCCGAGGGCCGCGAGGATGCCGTCGGTCAGGGGCAGGTCGGCGACGCCCTGGAGCACGACGACGGCCGTCTGGCCGTCGCTCGTCCCCGTGCCCGCAGCCGTGGTCCACGAGCTGATCCCGGAGGGCCTCGGGCGCGATGCGAGGTTGCGGGCCGCCGTGTCCTGGACGGTCGCGCTGCTCACGGTCACCGACGATCCGAAGCCCGTGGCGTAGGCGCCGGGCTCATCGAGGGCATCCGCGGCGTCGAGGGCGGCCGCGTCGGCGGCATCGAGCAGTCTCGTGCGGGCGATCTGGGTGGCGGTGACGTCGATGTCGCCGACGATGAGCAGCAGGACGATGCCGAAGATCCCGAGGATCAGCACGGAGACCTGGCCCCGTTCGCGGGGGCGCCGGCGCAGTCCCGCGAACGGCCGGGTGCGCAGCCGGGTGCGCAGCCGGGCGAAGCTACCGGCGGACGGCATACCGGGTCGCGTCGTCATCAGGGTCATCGCCCGGCGAACCGGTCAACCGCCGCGACGTGGGTCGCGCTGACGGGGACGGACATTGGGACGGAGCCCGTGAGGAAATCGGGCAGCAGCGGCAGTCGGACGGTGATCGTCGCCTGGGTGCTGACCCGGCCCTCGGGGCGCAGGCAGGGCGAGCCGTCGCAGGAGATGGCGACCACCCCGGCATCGCCGAAGCCGTAGTCCTCGAACGAGATCGCTGCTGCGGCCTCGCCGCGCGGGTAGGCCTGGGCGTCGCTCTGGGCGGTGGTGAATGCTCGCCCGGCCTCGCGCGACGCCGTCGAGACGGCGAAGGCTGCAGCCTGGATGCGACCGACGACCATGACGAGATAGACCAACGGGACGAGGAGCAGGACGCCGAGGAAGACGAACTCGACGACGGCCCGGCCGTCGTCGCGTCGCTGCAGCCGCAGCAGGATCCGCCGGGCGCCGCCGCGCAGCATCAGGATCACTGCGACTCCAGGAAGGCGCGGCCGCTGACGGTCATCGTGCCGGTCGGCCCGAGCAGCCCGATGACCGGAAACGGCGCCGTCACGAAGACCTCCACCACCGCGACGCCGGCGGTGGTCGTGCTCGTGCGCGCCGTCACCCCCTGGGCGTATGACGGCGAGAGGCCACGGGTGATGAGGTCGGTGGTGCGGCGGGTCCCGTCGCCCAGGGTGGCGTCCGCCCGGGCGCCGAGCCGCGCGCCCTCGGACGCGCACGAGATGAGCGTGTTGCGCACGTAGAGCGCGACCCCGAGCTGGAAAACGCCCATGCCGAGGACGAGGACGAGCCCTGAGACCATGACGAACTCGGCGATCGCCGAGCCGCGGTCGCGTCGGCGCCGAGTGAGCGATCTCAGGGGCAGGTCACGCCTGCGCCACATCGGCGTTCACGGTCTGCTGACGCCGCTCATGGCCGTCCTGAAGAGGTCGACCAGGGCTGGGCCGGCGACGAGCCACAGGGCAGAGACGAGACCAGCCGTCATCACGGTGATCAGCACCCAGCCCGGGACGTCCCCGCGGTCTCTGCGGCCGAGCACGCACAGTCCTCTGCTGATGATGCGTGTCATGTTTCTTCCCCTCGGTTGTGGTCGGCGGTGGACGTGTGCGTGTGCGTGTGCGGTTGGCGTGATCAGACGGTGAAGCGAAGGAACGCGAAGCCGGGGTAGATGGCGAACAGGACCGTCACGGGCAGCACCATGAAGACGACGGGCACCATCATCGCGATCTCCTTCTTGCCGCCGGACTCCATGACGGCCCGGCGTCCGGCCTCGCGCACGTCCTGGGCCTGGGCACGCAGGACCTCTGCCAGCGGGGTGCCGCGCTCGACCGCGACGACGATCCCGTCAACGAACCGGGCGAGGCTGACCAGGCCGGTGCGGTCGGCCAGACCCTGCAGGGCGTTCGGGAGGTTCGCGCCGGCTCGAGCGTCGGCCAGGCAGGCGGCGAGCTCGGTGGCGAGCTCGCCGTGAGAGAGCCGGCAGACGCGTTCGAGGGCACCTGTGGCGCCCTCTCCGGCGCTGACGGCAAGGGCGAGCAGCTCTGCCACCGTGGGGAACTCGGCGAGCATCCGCTGCTCGCGCCGGTCGGCGACATGGCTCAGCCACTGGTCTCGCGCGACGATCCCGGCGCCCGCGAAGCACAGGGTCAGGAGGGCCACGGGCACGGCCTGCGCGTTGCGGGCAACCATCGCGAGGGCTCCGAGGACACCCCCGACGGCGCCCCCGATGGCGCCCCAGATCACCTGCTCGGCGCGGAAGCGTTCGAGGTCGGGTGGCTGCCCGGCACGCTGGAGCCGACGACGCACGGAGGACGCACCGCCGAGGAGGCGCTCGACCCCGGCAGCCAGGTCCGTGACCAGGGGCCGGAAGATCCGCGAGATGCCGAGCCCGGAGACGCCTGCGGTGCGACCGACCGCCAGCAGCCGTGAGGGCCGGGGGGCATCCCGGAGGTAGGGCTCGAGTCGGGCCTCGAGCCCGGTGCGCCTCGAGACCGGCAGACCCGCCACGACGAGGGCGAGCCCCGAGGCGAGCATCAACCCGAGGAGCGCCCCGGACCAGCTCCACCCGGACGCGACGGCCTGTTCGATGGCGTTCACCTCAGTACCCTCTCGTCGTCGGGCAGGCGCCCGATCCGGATCATCAGGCGGTAGGCCACGACCGTGACACCGGCACCGATGGCCAGGACCAGCATCCCCGCCGGTGTGCTGTAGGCCCGGAGCGAATCCCGTTGCAGCGACAGCATCGCCAGTACCACCCAGGGCGCCGCGGTGGCGAGGCGGGCGGCGTTGACGGTCCATCCCTGGCGGGTCTCGAGCTCTGCCCGGGTGCGGGCGTCCTCCCGCAGAAAGGTGGAGAGGGTGCGCAACAACCGCCCGAGGTCGGAGCCGCCGACCTCGCGGGCGATCCGGAGGGACTCGATCAGGCGGTCCCCGACGGGGTCGCCAAGGCGGTCCTTGAGCCGGTCGAGACAGTCCTGGAACCTCCCGGAGGTGCGGTAGTCCTCCGCGAAGGCGGCGAAGGCAGGCCGCAGCTCCTCCGGACCACGGATGGCCAGCTGGCTCAGGGCCTCCGGTAGCGCGAGTCCGGCCCGCACGGCCGAGCCGATGTTGTCCACGGCGTCGGGCCACAGGTCGCGCATCTGGGCCCGACGCTTCCGGGCCCGCATCCGCACGAGGGCGAACGGGGCGTATCCGGCCATCACCGCGAAGCACACCGCGACCGGGGCGACGCGGGTGCTCGCGAGGACGAGGACGAAGACCAGGACGAGCCCAAGGGCGCCGGCCGTGATGACGTTGCCGGGAGTGACGCTGACGTAGCCGGCCTGCGCCAGGTCGTCGGCAAGTCGCATCCGGAGCCCGGTGCGCCGGGGTCGGGCCTCGACCTGCTCGGTCGGCCAGAGGGACCACCACACGCAGAAGAGGCCGACGCCGAGCATCAGTCCGATGAGGAGG
The DNA here is from genome assembly GCF_046595215.1 of Lapillicoccus sp. Lineage (NCBI taxonomy): Bacteria > Bacillati > Actinomycetota > Actinomycetes > Micrococcales > Intrasporangiaceae > Lapillicoccus > Lapillicoccus sp. The sequence goes on from NZ_JBKJPP010000210.1 coordinate 36,210, forward strand.
GCGCGCATCACCCCTCCTGCGCGAGCAGTGCAGGCACGTCGTAGCCGGCTCGCTCGAACCGGTCGACGTGCGGAGGGTAGCCGTCAGCGCGGCGCAGCACTCCGCCCCGCGTCACGAAGATGTCGGCCGCCTCGATGACGTCGCCCTCTATGCGGCCGGGCACGGCCAGGATCTCGCGCACGCGGCGCACCCCGTCGCGCTCGAGGGCCTGATGGACGACGATGTCGATGGACGACGCCACGGTCGGCACGACGAACCGCGACCCGATGTTCTCGCCGGCGAGCAGTGGCAAGGTGCACATCTTGATGATCGCCTCCCGGGCGGAGTTCGCGTGGAGCGTGCACATGCCTGGCAGTCCAGAGTTCAGCGCGATCAGCAGGTCGAGGGACTCCGCCTGGCGCACCTCCCCCACGATGATCCTGGACGGCCTCATCCGCAGGGCCTCCTTCACGAGGCGACGCAGCGGCACCTCACCCGTGCCCTCGAGGCTGGGTTGACGGCACTGGAGGCTGGCCACGTCTCGGAGCGGGATCTTGAGCTCGAAGACCTCCTCGCACGTGACGACCCGCTCACGAGCGGGGATGGCCGAGGACAGGCAGTTGAGCATGGTCGTCTTTCCCGACTGGGTGCCGCCGGCGACAAGGATGTTCAGGCCCGAGACGACGCAGGCCTCGAGAAACTTCGCGGACTGGCGGGTCAGGGTGCCGAGCCGCACAAGGTCGTCGAGGTGGTCGGCCTTGACGACGAACTTGCGGATGTTGACGTGCCAGTGGTCCTTGGTGATGTCGGGGATGACGACGTGGAGCCGGGACCCGTCGGAGAGCGTGGCGTCGACGAAGGGCGAGGACAGGTCCACCCGACGGCCCGAGGTGCGCAGCATCCGCTCGACCAGGTCGCGGACCTCGTCAGCCGTGAGGATCGTCGTCGTCAGCTCGGCAATGCCGCCCCTGGCCACGAACACCTTGCTCGGTGCGTTGATCCAGATCTCCTCGATCGCGGGATCGTCGAAGTAGCGCTGCAGGGGTCCGTAGCCCGCAACGACATCGAGGATCGACTTCACGGTGTCGTTGATGCTGGCGAGGGTCGGCATGCCGCCATGCACCGAGCGCTCGTCGTAGTCGGACACCGCATCTCGCACGAGCCGGTCGACCTCGATCGGGTGGCGGGCCGGGTCCAGCCCGGACCTGCGGATCAGCTCTCTGACCTCGCCCTCGACATGACGCACTGCCTCGGACACGCGGCCCCCCTCCCTCTTCCAACCCCACGTTGGACGGCGTCATCGACGACCCGGGCCCATGCTAGTGCGCACACCAGCCGCCATCCCGAGAAGCACGAGAACCCTGTGGACAAGTTCTGGTCCTCGGGCAGCGTGCAGGGATTCCCGAGGCACCTTGCGGGGCCCCCGAGGCGGTGCGCAGCCGAGGTGGTCGCAGCCGACATCGTGCGGCTCCCGCTCCCTGTGGCCGGGGCGCCTGTGGAAAAGTCCAGCTCCCTGACCGACGAACGCGCTGGAATGACCCAGTGGGGAGGAGAGCATGCACCTGCGGATCACCGTCATCGGCGCAGTCCGTGGACATCGGGCGCACGACGTGCTCGTCGACGCCGCAGCGGGCAGCACCGCCTCCGAGCTTGCGACCGCCCTCCATCCGGTCCTGGGCACGGTCCGCTCTCCCACCCCCGTCCCGACGACACCGGCCGTCGTCCCGACGACACCGGCCCCCGTCCCTGCGGCGCCGACGCTCTTCGTCGACGGTCGACGGGTGCCATCCGACCGGCTGATCGGTGCTCCCCCGCTGCTCGATGGAGCCTTGGTCATCCTCGGGGCTCCCGGCTCGCACCCCATACGACTGGCGCCCGGAGTGCTCGAGCTGCACGTCGTCTCCGGTCCGGACGCAGGCCACGTGTTCCGGTTGCCCCCGGGCGAGCACCATCTCGGCAGGGCGGCCGAGGCCGGGCTGCGTCTCGAGGACCCGGACGTCTCAAGAGTCCACGCGATGGTGCGCGTGGAGTCGACGCACGTCACCGTGGCGGACCTGCACTCGAGCAACGGGACCCTGCTCGACGGGGCGCGCGTGGTCGGTCCCGTCGCAATGGGCCTCACGGCCACGCTCGAGGCAGGACGATCGCGCCTCCAGCTGCGCGTGCCCGGAGGCTCTCCCGCCTCGACCCGACCCGACGGCGTCGGCCACCTGCTCGTCAACCGTCGACCGCGGGTCCTGGTCTCGGGTCCACCCGTCACCGTGACCTTTCCGGACGCGCCGGACACGCCGTCCAGGTCGCGGCTGCCGCTGCTGGCCCTGGTCGTGCCCCTGGTTCTGTCCGCCACCCTCGCCGCCGTCCTGAGGTCACCCACCATGCTGTTGCTCGGGCTCATGAGCCCGGTGCTCATGCTCACGACCTGGGTCGGGGACCGGCGGGGTGGGACCGGGCGCCGTCGCAGGATCGAGGCGGCACACCTCCAGGCCCTGAAGACGGCCGACGAGGCGCTAGCCCTGGCGATCCGGGCGGAACGACAAGAGCGCGAGCGCCGCCAGCCGGACCTCGCCACCGTCCTCGGGGTCGTTGACGGCATCCAGTCCCGGCTGTGGGAGCGACGGCCGGACGACGAGGACAGCCTGGTGCTCAGGCTCGGGACCGGCCGCCTGCCCGTCTCGATCCGTGTCGTCGGTGAGAGCGCCCCAGAGGGCCGGCCCGAGGTGGAGGGCCTCCCGGTCACCCTGGACCTGCGGACCCTGGGCGTCGTCGGCGTTGCCGGCCCACGGAAGCGGGTCATGGCCATCGCCCGCGCGCTGCTCGCCCAGCTCGCCACGTGGCACTCCCCCCACGACGTGCGCATCGTCCTGCTGGTGGCAGGACGTGACCTCGACCCGGACTGGTCGTGGGTCACCTACCTGCCCCACACCGAGGTCGGCGACGGGAGCACTCGGCGTGGGGTTGCCGGCCAAGACATCGCCAGCCAGGACGTCGCCAGCCAGGACGTCGCCCAGCCGCCCGAGGGGGACCGTGTCGCCGCAGTCGTGGCCTCGGTGGCGGCCCTGGTGGGCCGGCGCGAGGAGGCCCGGGCCACCGCTGCCCGAGACGGTCCGCGACCCGATGTCGTCGTCGTCCTCGACGGCTCCGCACGACTGCGCACCGTCCCCGGGTTGAGCACCATCCTCGAGCGGGGACCCGCCGTCGGCGTGCAGGTCCTCGCGCTCGACGACGTCCAGCAGCGCCTGCCCGTGGAAGCGGGCTGCCTCGTCACCGTGGAGGGCCGGTCGACCGCCATGCTGCAACTCCCCGGCCGACACGCACCGCTGGAGGTCGTCACCGACGAGCCTCGATCCACATGGGCGACCCACCTCGCTCGGGCGATGGCCCCGCTGCGGGACGCGACCCCCGACAGCGCGGGGCGCTCCGTCCCCGCGTCGGTGCGCCTGCTCGATCTGGTCGCCGCAGCGGGTCTCGACGCACGGACGCTCGCGGGCGCATGGGCGGTCCACCCCCGCAGCACCGAGGTGGTGATCGGTGTCGGCGCCGACGGGCCGGTCCGTCTCGACCTGCGGCACGACGGACCGCACGCCCTCGTCGCCGGCACGACGGGCGCCGGGAAGTCCGAGCTGCTCCAGAGCCTTATCGCCTCGCTCGCCCTCGGGAACCGTCCGGACGAGCTGGTGCTCGTGCTGATCGACTACAAGGGTGGGTCAGCCTTCCGCGACTGCGCGCAGCTGCCCCACACCGTGGGGGTCGTCACGGACCTCGACGCCCACCTCACCGAGCGTGCCCTGACCTCCCTGGGCGCCGAGCTGCGACGTCGCGAACGGCTCCTCGCCGCGGCGGGGGCGGCCGACCTCGAGGACTACCAGGCGCGAGGGTCAGCCCCACCGATCCCCCGCCTCGTCCTGGTCATCGACGAGTTCCGCCTCCTCGCCGAGGAGTTGCCCGACTTCGTCCACGGCCTGGTCCGGATCGCTGCGGTCGGGCGGTCCCTGGGCGTGCACCTCGTGCTGGCGACGCAGCGGCCCGGGGGCATCGTCTCGGCCGACATCCGGGCCAACGTGGGGCTGCGCATCGCCCTGCGGGTGCGCGATCGTCTCGACTCGACCGACGTCGTGGAGGCGCCTGATGCGGCCACGATCCCGGAGAGCACCCCGGGCCGGGCCTACCTGCGCAGCGGCGCCACCGCGCTCACCCTCTTCCAGACGGCCCGGGTCGCCGGCACCGAGGTCGTGCAGCCGCGGGTCGTCGTCAGCCCCCTCCCGTGCTCGCAGCTGTGCCGGGCGGCGCCGCCTGCCCCCACCGCGGCAGTGGGGCAGGCGAGCGACCTGCAGCAGGTCGTCCTCACGACCACGGCGGCAGCAAAGCTGCACGGCATACCCCCTGCGCCGCCTCCGTGGCTGCCACCACTGCCCGATCTAGTGCGCCTGGAATCGCTCCGGCCCGGCGTCGGGCTCCCCCTCGGCCTGCGCGACGACCCGCTCGGCCAGCGCCAGGAGGCCTGGGGCTGGGACCTGCGCCACGGTGGTCACCTCGGCCTCGCCGGTGGCCCCCGCAGCGGCCGCACCACCGCGCTGCGCACCATCGCCGCCGCCGTGGCGAGGGGTTTCGGCCCCGACGAGGTGCACCTGTATGCCGTGCACGCCGGTGGCCTGTCCGCGCTCGCGTCGCTGCCGCACACGGCCGCCGTGGCGAGCCACGCCGACGTCGAGCACGTCGACGAGGTCCTGCGGAGCGTGCTTGCCCACGTCCGGCAACGGCACGACGACCTGGCCCGGGCCGGGTGGACGAGCGTCGCGGAGCAACGCGATGCCGCGGCCCGGACCGGCGAGGCGCCCCTGGCCTGGCTGGTGCTGCTTGTCGACGGGTGGGAGTCGGTCGTCGAGGCCCTGGGGGCGGTGGACCACGGCCGGCCGGTGCAGGACCTGCTGCGCCTCCTGCGGGACGGCGCGGCCGCCGGTGTCCGCGTTGGAGTGACCGGCGGGCGGGCGCTGCTCGCGGGCCAGCTCTCGGGGTTGCTGTCCACCCGTCTTCTGCTGCGGGTCAGTGACCCGATGGAGCTGGCCCTGGCCGGTGTCCCTGCCCGGGCGGTGCCGAGCCACCAGCCACCCGGTCGCGCCGTCGACGTCAGGGACCACCACGAGATCCAGTTCGCCGTGCTGAGTGAGGGCGGCACGGACGCGGCCCAGGCGACCGCGCTCCAGCAGCTCGGTCGGGAGGCAGCTGCCCGGTCGTGCGACCTCGATGCGAGACGGCTCCCCGAGGCGGTCCACCCGCTGCCGCGACGGCTCTCGTGGGCTGACGTCCGCAACGATCCGCGGCGTCCGGAGGGCCGTAACCACCTGATCCTCGGGGTCGGAGCCGGTGACCTCGCACCCGTCGGCTTCGACCTGACTGCGGGCGAGCGACGGATCCTGGTCGTCGGCCCCCGGAACAGCGGCCGGTCCACTGCGCTGGCCGTCCTCGTCCGCTCGCTCACGGCCGTCGGTCGCCCGGTGGTCGTGGTCGGCCCCACGGCGGGTCTCGTCAGTGCGGGTCTCCCCGCGGCCGACGGTGACGGTCGGGCGTGGGCGTCGGTGGGGGGCGACGCCGTCGACGAGCTTGTCGCGCTTCGCCGCCAACACCGCGACCTGGCGGTGGTCCTCGACGATGCCGAGGCACTGGTGGGAAGCCCCACGGAGCCGGTCCTGCGCGAGATCTGCCGGCTGGTCGACGAGGACGACGGAGTCGTGGTGGCCGCCACCTCCGCGAGCGCGATGCCGACGCCTCCGGGGACCCTGCTGGCCGACCTCGCCCGGAGCAGGACCGGCCTGCTGCTCTGCCCCGGCCTCGTCGAGGGGGACCTGCTGGGGATCCGGATCACCCGTCAGTCACCGCTCCAGGCCGGCCGGGGGCTGCTCGTCCAGCCTGGGCGGAGAGCCAGGTCGGCGCAGGTGGCACACCTCCGCGGAAACCTCTCTGACAACGTTGCCTAGTTGAACGGTAAATCCGTGTGTTTGAGCACGAAAATAACCTTTCACAGGGATGTTGTTTACCGTTTCTTGACCAAAGGGACTAGACCAACCTGGCCGGAAGAGGGATCCGTTGTCCTGACGCAAGCGTCACGATTGATCCAGCGGCCCGCGGGGGTTGCGACAAGCGAAAACGCTCGTCAGACCGCACACAAACAAGGGATTACCTGATGAAGAACACGAAGCGCGCGGCACTCGTCCTGGCCGGTCTGGGCCTGAGCATCGCCGGCGCCGGCGCCGCCTACTCCTACTGGACCACCCCCGGCTCCGGCACGGGCACGGCAGCCACGGGCAACGTCGTGGCCGTCACGATCAAGGCGACGAGCCCGGCCGTCACGGGCCTCTACCCGGGCGGCCCGACCCAGAACATCTCCGGCAGCTTCGACAACCCCAACGCCGGCAAGGTCTACATCAGCCGGGTCACCGTCGCGATCAGCGGGATCAGCGGCAGCGGCACGGACACCACCAAGCCGGTCTGCACCGGCGCGGACTACACGCTCACGCAGCCGGCCCTGACCAACGCCGAGATCGCCGCCGGCACCGCCGTGGGCGCCTGGGGCCCGGCCACCGTCGCCATGGCGGACACCGCCACCAACCAGGACAACTGCAAGGGCGCGACGGTCAACCTCACCTTCACCAGCAACTGATCGTCCACCAGCAGCGCATCCATCCCCGATAGATCTCCGACAGCTGATCGATCGGGCTGATCCACCACCTCCGCCTGTCAGGAGCCCCAGTGTCGACACCGGCCATGCGCTGGACGAGGACCGCAACCTTCCTCGTCGTGATGCTGACGCTCGGGCTCCTGATGGCGTGGTTCTCCGCCCGCCAACCCGCCCGACTCGTCCCCATCGGGGCGGCTGGCTCGGTCACCGGCCTGGCACCCCACCGGACGACCCCCGTTGACGGTCCAAACCAGTGCAAAGCAGCCGGTAACACCGCCGTCACTGGCTACGATTCATCCATCCCGGGTTCCGCGGTCCACGTCGTCCCCCGGGGCAGCACCATCTCCGTGCCCCTCACCGTGCCGTTCGTCAGCTCGGGCGCCGACCAGGGCAGCTGCCGCGACGTGACGTTCCCGTTGCGGTTCAGCGGCACCGCGACCCCAGGACAGGGAGGCACCCCATGAGGCGCCCCGTCCTGCGCAGCGCTGCCAGTCCCTTTTCCAGGTCCGGTCGACGAGGCACCGCGGCCCGTCGCGCCACCGGCGTCACGGTCCTGACCACCGCCCTCGTCCTCGTGGGCGGGAGCGCCTTCGCCTACTGGAGCATCGTGGGCAGCGGCAGCACGACCGCACAGACCACCACGACGACCCCCCTCACCGCGTCCGGCACGGTCAACGGCGTGCTCTACCCCGGCGGACCGGCCCGCAACCTCGACGTCACCCTGACCAACCCCGGCACCATCGCCGTCACTGGCACCGGGTTGAGCGGGGCCGTCGTGTCCGCAGCCGGGGGCCAGGGCGCCTGCGCCGTGGCGGGCGCCCCCTCCGGCCTCAGCGTCGCGAGCCAGACAGTGAACGTGTCCATCCCGGCGGGCGGTCAGGCCACGGTCAGCCTCCCGGCGGCCGTCACGATGTCGACGTCGTCGGCGACCGGCTGCCAGGGAGCCACCTTCACCATCAGCCTCCAGGTCACCGGGAGGGTCGGATGACGCGTCACGCCCTCGTCGGCCTGACCGCAGCCACCGGGATCCTGCTCAGTGCCGGTCCGGCCTGGAGCCTGTGGTCCACCGTCGGCTCCGGCACCGCCACGGGCACGGCCACCGCCCTGACGCAGCCCGCGGCCCCCTCGGCCAGCGCACAGTCCGCGACGTCGGTCGCCGTCAACGGACCCCTGCCCGCCACCCAGCTCCCCGGCACGACCTACGACATCGTCCGCAACGGCTCGGCCGTCGTGTGCTCCCCGACCGCCTCGCCCTACGCCTGCTCCGACACCGGCCTCACCGCCTCGACCACCTACAGCTACGCCGTCGTCGCCAAGCTCGGCGCCTGGCGGTCCACCTCGCCGGCCGGGACCGGGACGACCCTCTGCGGCGGACCCGACACCTTCGTCGTCGGCGCGCCCACCCAGGTCACGGCCGGCGCCGCCTTCACCGTGACCCTCACGGCCAAGACCTGCAACAGCAGCACCGACACCATGTTCACCGGGGCCAAGACCCTGGCCCTCTCGGGGCTTGCGACCAGCCCCAGCGGCCAGGCCCCCACCTATCCCACGACGGCGACCTTTACGTCCGGCGTGGCCACGGTGAGCGTCACGGCCTTCGACGCCGAGGCTCCCACCCTCACCGCCACCTCGGGCGTCGTCACCGGCACCGACCCCCTGACCGTCGTCGCGGGCGCCCCGAACTCCCTGTCCTTCAACGGAGCGACTAATGGGGCCCCCGTCGTCCTCACCTGTACCGCCCCCTCAGCCACCCGGACCTGCACGCAGTCGACGGCCGGGTCCACGGGCAATAAGAGGACCTGGAGCGCGACCGTCGGGCTGACCGATCTGTGGGGCAACGTCACTACGGCCACTACGGCCACGACGGTCACCTTCAGCGGAGGCACCACCGTCGACGGCCAGCTGACGATCGCCGCGGGAAGCACCGAAACCACCCTGTACTCCTACAGCCTGCCGAGGACCGGCACCTCGACCCTGAGGGCCTTCACCTCGATGCTCAGCCTCACGGTGACCGGCGCCGGCTGAGCCCACCACACTCCCTCGCTCCCGGGTCCCACAGCCCGGGAGCGGGGGCCTCAGACGGTGAAGACGATCTTGCCGAAGACGTCCCCGTCGACCATCCTGGCGAAACCGTCCCGGGCCTGCGCCAACGGGTGGACGGAGTCGATGACCGGCTGGATCTGCTGCTGCGCAACGAACTTCGCGAGCCGCTCGAGCTCGGAGCGGCTCCCCATCGTCGAGCCGATGACCCGCAGCTGCTTGAAGAAGATCTTGGTCAGCTCAGCCTTGGCCGGGGCATCACCGGACGTCGCGCCGGCGATGACGACGGCGCCGCCGGGGTTGAGGGAGTTGACCGAGTGGGACCACGTCGCGGCGCCCACCGTCTCCATCACGGCGTCGACGCGCTCCGGCAGACGCTCCCCCGACGCGAACGCCCGGTCGGCGCCGATCTCGACGGCCTTGGCGCCCTTGGCCTCGTCGCGACTCGTGACCCACATCCGCAGGCCGGCAGCGGAACCCAGCTGCACCAGGGCAGTCGCGACGCCCCCGCCGGCGCCCTGGACGAGCACCGTGTCACCCGGGGTGACGCCGGCGTTGGTGAAGAGCATCCGGTATGCCGTGAGCCACGCCGTCGAGAGGCAGGCCGCGGTCTCCCAGGACAGGTCCGACGGCTTGGGCACGAGGTTCGACGTCGGCACGGCCACCCGCTCGGCGAGGGTGCCGTCGTGCACCTCCGACAGCAGCGAGCGCTTCGGGTCGAGGGTCTCGTCACCGCCCCACCCGGGACTGGCCACGACCGCGTGGACGATCACCTCGTTGCCGTCCGGGTCGACACCGGCCCCGTCGCAGCCAAGGATCATCGGCAGGCGGTCGGCCGGCAGGCCCACGCCGCGCAACGACCACACGTCGTGGTGGTTGAGGCCCGCGGCCCGCAGGGACACGGTGGTCCAGCCCGGACGGGCCTGTGGCTCCGGTCGCTCGGCGACTTCGAGTCCGCTCAGGGGGTCGGTGGCATCGATTCGGGCGGCGTAGGCAGCAAGCATGCGGCAACCCTACCGACCCCCTCCACCACTCGTGGGGGCTACTACTCGCGGCGGTGCGGACCTGACACGGTTCCACATTCGTGTCACCGGCGTGTCACGGTTCCAGTTTTCGTGTCATCTGGAAACTGTCGAGGGGTGCCCACGACGGCGATTTGGACACTGAGGCGCTGTAGGTCGCTGACGGTGCGGAGATCGGCACGTCGCTGGGTGATGGGATGCGCGTCCTTCACCGCATGCCGGCGCGCCAGACCTCGACTGGACCGAGCGACTCGCGGCTGGATCCGGACGATTCGGCGTCGCCAGCGGTGGTGTGCTTCGGGCAGGGTGTCGGTGTGAGCGAGGACCAGAAGCAGCAGTTGCATGACTACCTCACGGAGACCCGTGAGGCGGTGATCTGGAAGGCCGAAGGGCTACCTGAGTACGACGTGCGCAGGCCGCTCACACGTACCGGGACCAACCTGCTTGGACTGGTCAAACATCTGTCGATCGTCGAGGCTCGGTACTTCGGGCAGACCTTCAACCGCCCGTTCGCACCGCACCTGCCGTGGTGGGACGACGATGCGCCAGAAGGTGCCGATATGTGGGTGACCGCTTCGGAAGGCCGCCAAGAGATTCTCGGCACCTACGAGGCTGCAACCGCGCATGCCGACGAGACGATCCGCTCCCTTCACCTCGATGCTCCCGGGCACGTGCCGTGGTGGCCGCGACCGAACGTCACGTTGCACGCGGTGCTGGTCCACGTCGTCACAGAGACCGCTCGCCACGCCGGCCACGCTGACATCCTGCGCGAACAACTCGACGCACGTACCGGAATGCGAGCGAACAGCCTGAACCGGGAGTTGCACGATGAGCAGTGGTGGGAGGACTACCGATCCCGCATTGAATCCGCTGCCCGAACCGTTGACTCCAACGAGCGGCGTCCTTGATTCGCGTTGGCGTGACAGACGTGCAGCCGTCACCAGCTCAACGCACGACCAGCGGCAGGAGCGCGCGATAGCACTTACCGGTGCCGGGCAGCGTGTCGTAGCCGTTCCCAAAACGTTGGCCGCACTGAATCCAGTCCTACCGCCCCTGACCGCAAGGGCACCTGACTGAGCCGCAGCGGAGCGTCGGCGGGGACGCCGATCGAACTGGCCACCGTTGCCACTCCCAAAGTCTGACCAACACGCTCCCGCAGATGAAGGACTGACCCGGCATCCACACCGTGCCAACTGGCTGGATCCATCGGCCGGATCTTCACGCGACCAACCCCTCCAGGCTTGATGCTGCGCTGCTCATCTGCGAAGTCGATCGGCCCGGACCCAACCCACCGCT
>NZ_JBKJPP010000012.1:0-4079 GCF_046595215.1 Lapillicoccus sp.
GGCCGCTGATGTATCCGAACAGGGTCCGAAAGGCAGTGTTGCCCGCATCCTCGAACGTCCCTCGGACGACAACCTCCGCGACGACGTGCGGGGCGTATCGCCGCAGCTCGAACTCCTCATACGTCTGCACGACTTCGTAGGCCTGCTTTTCGGTCACCTCAGGAACGCTACTCGCCTCGCGCAGTCGCGTTCATGGTCCGTGGTCAGCACCGCTGCGTCACTTCGCCGCCTGTCGGCGCGGTCTCGCGAATTGGTGAGCCGGGGAGTCACAGGTGAAGGTGTAGGCGCAGCGCGTCATCCAGCGCCGCCATGAGCGCGGTCGGCACGCGCCCAAGGACTGGCCCCACTCGCTCTACGGAGACCGACCGGACCTGTTCCGCCTCAGCTTTCGAGTCCACCCTCAGACCAGACTCCACCGAAGCCAGAGCCACCTGGAACGGGTAGACCCTGGCCACGCTGCTGGTGACCGGCACGACCGTCACCACGCCACGTCCCAGCTTGGCGGCAGTGGCGTTGGCCCGGTCGTTGCTGACGATCACGGCGGGCCGCCGTTTGTTCGCCTCTGCACCCATGGCGGGATCGAGGTCGACCAGGCGGATCTCACCTCGCAGCATCGGCGAGCCCGTCTGCGGTGGTCTCCTCCCAGGCCGCGGCCTCACCGGTGGTTTCCCATTCCTGCCAAGCGGCCGCGTAGGCGTCGTCCAGCTGGGGGTCGCTCAACAGACGGATCGCGCGCTGAATGGCCTCGGAACGGGTCGGCACGCCGACCGCCGCGGCGTATCGGTCAAGTGCGGCCACGTCCTCGGCGGGAAGACTGATGCTCAGCTTCATAACGCGATGCTACCGCGGTATTACCGAATATGCTACCGAAGTGGGACGTGGTTCACGTGCGTGACATTCGACGAGTGGGACGCCCTGGAGGGGGGCGAGCACACCCCCAGCAGGCATCCTCCTGGCGACGGAGATCCCTAGCGTCGCGTCGCCGCCATTGACGCGGAGCGTTCAGGGGGTCTGGTCCGGCACATTCCTCGCCGTCCTCGAATGGCGCCAACCGACCGCCCAAGCCGACCCGCCAAAGCGCGCATCTGCCAAAAAGCGAGTCTCGCTCATGCCGGGTATGGCCGTGGAACGACCTCCAGCCTGCGGGGCCTCCGCTGCGGGGTGGTCGCATCTTAGTCCGGGGGAGGGAGCAGCACTCCGAAGCCGGAGATGGCAAGGCGGAGCAGCACCTGACCCGGTGCCGTCAGCTCGGCGATGCGGGCAGCGGATAGCACCTCTAGCTCGGCCAGCTGGGAGGCAAATACCGCCGGTCCACGGGCTCTGGCGTCGCGCAGCAGGAGCGTGTTGTGCCAGACCTTCAACCGGGCCTCCTTGAGAATCCACCGCGAGGCATACCGGTTCACGGGCTGCAGCAGGCGGTCCAGCAGGCTCCGGGTTGAGGACCTCGACAGCTGCGCGTCCTCGGCCGCGACCCGCCCCGACAGCACGCCGTCGATCCGGCCGTGGTCGCGCCGGCGGCGGTCCACCAGCTCGGGGTCGGCGAAGTCGGAGTCCGAGATCACCGCCAGCAGCGCTTGGGGGAGGTCGAAGTTGATGTGGGCGTTGATCCCGAGCAGCACGTGCCGTAGCGGCGGCAGCGTGGCGGGCGCCTGAAACGCTAGCCGCCACGGCCGCGGAACCCGCCCCTGGCCCGAGATTCGCGCGTCTAACGCGGCTAGGTAGAGCCGGGCGAACGCCTCATCCCAGGCTGACACCCACGTGGGGTCCTCGAACACCTCGGACCGGACAGCGTCCTGGACCGCCTGCGTCGTCCGCCGATAGGTCGAAAGGAACGCAGCATGCGCGCGCAGGTCCGGGGGCAGCGCATCCAGTCGGGTCTGCAGCTCGGACAGCACTACGGCGACGGGATCGCTAGCCACGCCGTCATCTGGGGCGTTCACGGGAAGCTCCTTCGGGCTGCCCCTGCCCGTCCTAGTCTGGACGGGATGCCGACCCGGGCCTAGTGTCCACAGGATCGCCCCAGCCGGATTCCCACCACGGTCCTGCCCCGGGCGCACGGGAACCGAGGTGTGCGGACCTGCCAGCAGGTGCGGAAGCCGTCAGCGACGACCGGGTGCTGCGCGGCACCCGTTGGCTCTCGGCATCCATCGCCCCGTTCCTCGTCGTGGCCTTCGTGCTGCTCTACCTCTTCCCCGCAGACACCCAACGCCTCTTCGCCTGGACGATCACCCCGACGATGACGCCGATGACCCTCGCGGCGGCCTACCTCGGCGGCGCCTACTTTTTTATGCGGGCCGTCCGCGAACGCCGGTGGAGCAGCATCAAGGCCGGGCTGCCGTCCGTCACGATCTTCGCCACCCTGCTGGGGATCGCCACGATCCTGCACTGGGACCGCTTCAACCACGCCCACCCCGCGTTCTGGCTGTGGGCGGTCCTGTACGCGACCGCCCCGTTCCTCGTGGCCTGGGCCTGGCTGGCCAACCGACGCTACGCCGCCCCCGCCACCGAGGACGAAGAGCGCATCGGGGGCACCGCTCGCAGGTTCGCAGCAGTCGCCGGCGTCGGCGCCTTCGGGTGGGGCGCGGTGATGTTCATCGCACCAACCACCATCATCCCCCTCTGGCCGTGGTCCCTGACGGCCCTGACCTGCCGGGTGCTCGGCGCCATCTTCTGCCTTGGCGTCGCCGGGGTATGGATCGCCGCGGACCCACGCTGGGTCACCGTGCATCTCATGCTCCAGGTCGAGATCATCATGGTGGGATCCATCGTGGTGGCCGCTGTCCGTGCCTGGTCCGAGCTGCTTTTCGACAAGCCGCTCACCTGGGTCTTCCTCGGCGGCTCGACTGCGCTCCTGCTCGGGTCCGCAACCCTGTGGCTAACCCACCTGAACCTGCCGGCGGCATCGCGGCCGGGCTCCGACGCAAACCAAGGTCCGCACCCGACGACCACTACCTAGCCTCCACACCCAGAGGCAACTCCCTCACTCACCGCGAGAGGATCGTCGGGTCCTATGCCGGAGAGCTTCACCGCTATGGCTGGCGGTCGATGTGTGTTGCGGCAACGCGGCTGGCTCGGTCATCGTCGAGGTATTCGCGGAGCAGAAACTTGGTCGTTCCTGATCCCGAGGGCCTCGACCCAACTCACAGCGCATCACCGCGCCCGGCGTGTCGCCACCGCCCCGCCGCAGGTACGAAGAGCCACCAAACTGAGACGCGGCCTCGGGCTGGCGTTCGCCCGGGAATTTTTTCGGTCTCGCCCCCCTTGGTGCATCATACCGTAGCCGCTAAAGACCGCAGCCTCAGTGCTGTGCATCACAAGCGGATGGAGGATTTAGGCGGTCTGCGCAACGATGGGCGCTCGAGGGTTGAACAGTCGCTGCTGCATGGTTTGAGCGGGGGTCCTCATGCCTAGCCCACGCCGCGGTTGCTGGTCAGGATCTTCGAGGTCTTGAGGTAGCGCTGGGAGACGACTTGAAAGAGGGGCGGAGGCGGCCTCGGCGGGCAACGGCAGGCAGCCCGGTTCGTCGATGGCCAGGCAGGTGGGTCCGGCGCAGAAGCGCAGTTGGTGGCCCAGTGGCCTTCGATCGCGGCGCGGTGGCAGCGGGCGGCGCGGTCGGCGGCGGTGGTGAAGTAGGTGCCGTAGCCGGTCTCGGCGGCGGCGGACCGGGCCAGGGCGACTGGGGGGGTGGGTCTGGGGTCAGCGCTCATCGTTCGGGTCCTCAGTGCAGATGGGTGGCAGGAAGCCGCGTGGGAGGCAGTACCTGGGTCATCGACGACCACCACACAGAGGAGCAGCACATCGGCCAGGACGTCTCCGAGCTCGTTCCGGCGCTCCGTCGTGCTATCCACGGTCAGGTCGAGTTCGTCGTCGCCCGACCGGGCGATCACGAATGTTCACCACAACGGGGGATCCACATCCTGCTGTCCAACGACCAGGTCCCGCCGCCGATGCAGCGACGCTCGAAGTCGGTGGCCACACTGATGCCGCACGGAGATGGCGTCACCGCTGCTCCCGGCCGCCTTGTCGGATGTCGCGAGGTCGCCCGGGCGGTCAGCGTGTTCGGGGCCGAGAAACAAGCT
>NZ_JBKJPP010000110.1:0-51393 GCF_046595215.1 Lapillicoccus sp.
CGCGGCGCGAACCCGCCCGGTGGCCGCGGCGGCACCCGGTCGGGGTGGCGCTTCAACACGTCATCGACGGTCACCTGGAATGCGACGTCAGGAGAGCCACAAAAATCACACACGCCACACCAGTCACACCAGTCACACTAGTCACACCAGGAATCACTCATCTAGGCTGCACCACGTGAGTCGCCTCCTTCTGCTCGACGGACATTCGCTGGCCTACCGTGCCTTCTTCGCGCTCCCGGCCGAGAACTTCTCGACGAAGACGGGCCAGCACACCAACGCCGTCTACGGCTTCACCTCGATGCTGATCAACCTGCTGCGGGACGAGGAGCCGACCCACCTGGCGGTCGCCTTCGACATCTCGCGCCAGACCTTCCGGGTGGAGGAGTACCCCGAGTACAAGGCCGGGCGCACGGCGACGCCGGACGAGTTCAAGGGCCAGGTCTCGCTCCTTCACGAGGTGCTCGATGCGCTGAGGATCCGTTACGTCGAGTCGGAGGGCTACGAGGCCGACGACATCATCGCGACGCTGACCACGATGGCGACCGCGCAGGACGTCGAGGTCCTCATCTGCTCGGGCGACCGCGACGCGATCCAGCTCGTCACCGACAAGGTCACGCTCCTCTACCCCGTCAAGGGCGTCTCGGAGCTGACCCGGCTGACCCCGGCGGCTGTCGAGGCCAAGTACGGCGTGCTGCCGGAGCGCTACAGCGACCTGGCCGCCCTCGTCGGGGAGTCCTCCGACAACCTGCCGGGAGTCCCCGGGGTCGGGCCCAAGACCGCCGCGAAGTGGATCGGCCTGTATGCCGACCTGCCGGGCATCGTCGCGAACGTCGACAAGATCGGTGGCAAGGCCGGGGAGTCGCTGCGCCAGCACCTTGACGGCGTCCTGCGCAACCGGCGACTCAACCAGCTGATCCGCGACATGGACCTCCCGCTGGAGGTCGGGGACCTCGAGCGCCAGACCTGGGACCGCGAGGAGGTCCACACCGTCTTCGACGGGCTGGAGTTCCGGGTGCTGCGCGAGCGGCTCTTCGCAACCCTGGAGGCGGTGACGGTGGAGGCCGAGTCCGGCTTCGACGTCGACGGCGACGTCCTCACGAGCACCGAGGTGCCCGGCTGGTTCGCCGAGCACACCCGTGTGGGTGAGCGCGTCGGGGTCTCGGTCGTCGGCCAGTGGGCCCGTGGCACCGGCGACGTGCGGGCCCTGGCCGTTGCCGCGGCAGACGGCCACGCGGCATACCTCGAGGTGACCGACCTCGACGAGCCGGCCGAGCAGGCGATTGCCAGCTGGCTCGCCGACCCCGACCGGGCGAAGGTCCTGCACGACTCCAAGGGGCCGTCGCAGGCGCTCGCGGCCCGTGGCTGGACCCTCGCCGGGCTGACGAGTGACACCGCGCTCGCCGCCTACCTCGTCAAGCCGGACCAGCGTTCCTACGACCTCGGCGACCTTGCCCTGCGGATGCTGCGCCGCGAGCTGAAGAACGACACCGACAGGCACGGCCAGGGGATGCTCGACTTCGAGGGGGAGGGCGACCGGGCGGCCGGCGAGGCGATGGTCGTCGCCAGGGCGGTCCTCGCGCTGTCCGACGCGCTGGACGGCGAGCTCGCTCGGACCGACGGCACCGCGCTGCTGCGCGACGTCGAGCTGCCGCTCGTCGAGGTGCTCGCCCGGATGGAGCGCGCCGGCATCGCCGTCGACGTCGAGGCGCTGGAGGCCCTGTTCACCGACTTCGACGGACAGGTGGCCAACGCCCAGCAGGCGGCGTGGGACTCCATCGGCGACGAGTCGGTCAACCTCGGCTCGCCGAAGCAGCTGCAGGAGGTGCTCTTCGAGCGCCTCAAGCTGCCGAAGACCAAGCGGACCAAGACCGGCTACACCACCGACGCCGACGCGCTCAACGACCTCGGCACCAAGGTCGATGTGCCCTTCCTCAACCAGCTCCTGGCCTTCCGGGACGCAGCGCGGCTGCGGGTCACCGTCGAGGGCCTGCTCAAGTCGGTTGCCGAGGACGGGCGGATCCACACGACCTACATCCAGACGATCGCCGCGACCGGCCGCCTCAGCTCGACCGACCCCAACCTCCAGAACGTCCCGATCCGCACCGAGGAGGGCCGCCGCATCCGCGAGATGTTCGTCGTCGGGCGGGGGTTCGAGTCGCTGATGTCGGTCGACTACAGCCAGATCGAGATGCGGGTCATGGCCCACCTGTCCGGTGACGAGGGGCTCACCGCCGCGTTCCGGACCGGCGAGGACCTGCACAGCTTCGTCGGGTCGAAGGTCTTCGCCGTCGGAGTCGACGACGTCACCTCGGCGATGCGGTCGAAGATCAAGGCGATGTCCTACGGGCTGGCCTACGGGCTCTCGGCGTTCGGCCTCTCCAAACAGCTGTCCATCAGCACGGGCGAGGCCAAGGACCTCATGGACGTCTACTTCCAGCGGTTCGGCGGCGTGCGCGACTACCTGCACGAGCTCGTCGCCGAGGCGCGCAGCACCGGCTACACCGCGACCATGCTCGGCCGGCGCCGCTACCTGCCCGACCTGACGTCGGACAACCGGCAGCGCCGCGAGATGGCCGAGCGGATGGCGCTCAACGCGCCGATCCAGGGCTCCGCGGCCGACATCATGAAGGTCGCCATGCTCAAGGTCGACTCGGGACTTGCCGCCGCCGGCGCGCAGTCCCGGATGCTCCTGCAGGTGCACGACGAGCTGGTCCTCGAGATCGCGCCGGGCGAACGGGACGACGTGGAGAAGCTCGTCCGACACGAGATGGGCCACGCCGTCAAGATGGACGTGCCACTCGACGTCAGCGTCGGCGTCGGCCGGTCCTGGCACGACGCCGCGCACTGAGCGCCGGTCGTGGCTCGCATCAGGCTCATCGAACCGGTGACGCCGCGGCTGGTCCTGCGGCAGTGGCGAGACACCGACCGGGAGCAGTTTGCCGCGCTCAACGCGGATCCCGTTGTCATGGAACACTTTCCGGCGCCTCTGACCCGAGCGGAGTCCGACGCGATGGTCGATCGCCTCACGGCCCGGATCGACGCAGATGGCTACGGCCTCTGGGCTGTCGAGGTCCGTGACACCCACGAGTTCATCGGGTTCGTCGGGTTGGCGCGGCCGACGTTCGAGACAGCCTTCACGCCGTGCACCGAGATCGGCTGGCGGCTGGCCCGGGCCGCGTGGGGGCAGGGGTTCGCCACCGAGGCGGCCAGCGCCGCCCTCGACGTCGCCTTCGGCCCGCTCGGACTCGATGAAGTCCTGTCGTGGACGTTCATGGGCAACCTGGCGAGCCGGGCCGTGATGGAGCGGTTGGGGATGACCCGCGACCCGGCTGACGACTTCGACCACCCCCGACTGCCGGAGGGTGATCGCCTCCGACGTCACGTGCTCCACCGGATTCGGGGGGCGATGCCTTCCCGCCCCCCGACTTCATCAGTGGAGGTATATCCGAGACGTCTAGCGCTCGGATATACCTCCACCGGGAAGTGCGGCTCCCAAGGGTGGCCGGTCTCGACGCGGTGGCTACGGCTTCTCGGCGACGAAGATCGCCGTGCCGGGGATGAGCCTGCCCCGCAGCGGTGACCACCCGCCCCAGGTCGCGGTGTTGGTCTCGGGCCACTCCGGTTCGACGACGTCGATGACCCGCAGGCCCGCGGCGGCGAGCTCACGCACCCGGTCCCCGATCGTGCGGTGGTGCTCGACGTAGGTCGCGCGGCCCGTCTCGTCCTGCTCGACGTAGGGCGTGCGGTCGAAGTAGGACTGGATCACCCGCAGACCTCCCTCGCCCGGGTCGTCGGGCAGTGCCCAGCGCAGGGGATGGGTGGTCGAGAAGACGAAGCGCCCCCCGGGCCGCAGCACCCGGGACGCCTCGTGCATGACGAGCGCCGAGTCGGCGACGAAGGGGACGACGCCGTATGCCGTGAAGACGACATCGAAGCTCTCGTCGGCGAAGGGCAGGGCGAGGCCGTCCACCTGCACGAGGGGCACCCGCCCGCTCGGATCACTCACCCTGTGGTTGAGCTCGAGGCCCTGTCTGAGCATGCCGAAGGACAGGTCGGAGGCGACGATCCGGACGTCCTGGCTCGCGAGCCAGCGCGAGCACTGGGCCGCACCGGCCCCGATCTCGAGGATCCGGGCGCCGCTGACGTCGCCGAGCAGCCTCGCGTCAGCCTCGCGAAGACCCTCCGGGCCCCAGATGAAGTCGGCGTCGCCGAGGAAGCCCCCGTGCTCGAGGTAGTACTCGTCCGCCTGTCCGTCCCACCACGACCGGTTCGCCTCCACCGTCTCGTCCTGATCGGCGGCGCGCCGGGCCACGGTGCCGGCCACGACCTCGGCGATGGTAAGGGCCGCGGCGGGGGAGGTGGGGGTCTCAGGCGTGCTCACGGCATACAGTCTCTCGCGTGGCGGCGGCTTTGACCGGGTCCGGACCGCACGGGTAGGCTGAGGGTGCATACGCGTGTGTGCGCCCATAGTTTGTGCCTATCCACTTGTCCACCATCGGAGTTCCTCCTACATGACTGCCAGCACGGTCGAGAAGACCGCCCCTCAGGTTGCCATCAACGACATTGGCTCTGAGGAAGACCTGCTCGCCGCAATCGACGCGACGATCAAGGATTTCAATGACGGAGACATCGTCGAAGGTGTCATTGTCAAGGTCGACCGGGACGAGGTCCTGCTCGACATCGGCTACAAGACCGAGGGTGTCATCCCCTCGCGCGAGCTCTCCATCAAGCACGACGTCGACCCCTCTGAGGTCGTCAAGGTCGGCGACGAGGTCGAGGCCCTCGTCCTCCAGAAGGAGGACAAGGAAGGTCGGCTGATCCTGTCCAAGAAGCGGGCTCAGTACGAGCGCGCCTGGGGCACGATCGAGAAGATCAAGGAGGAGGACGGCGTCGTCACCGGCACCGTCATCGAGGTCGTCAAGGGTGGGCTCATCCTCGACATCGGCCTGCGCGGCTTCCTCCCCGCCTCCCTCGTGGAGATGCGCCGGGTCCGCGACCTCCAGCCCTACGTCGGCAAGGAGATCGAGGCCAAGATCATCGAGCTCGACAAGAACCGCAACAACGTGGTCCTGTCGCGTCGGGCCTGGCTCGAGCAGACGCAGTCCGAGGTGCGCACCACCTTCCTCAAGGAGCTCCAGAAGGGGCAGGTCCGGTCAGGGGTCGTCAGCAGCATCGTCAACTTCGGTGCGTTCGTCGACCTTGGCGGTGTCGACGGTCTCGTGCACGTCTCCGAGCTGTCCTGGAAGCACATCGACCACCCGTCCGAGGTCGTCGAGGTCGGCACCGAGGTCACCGTCGAGGTGCTCGACGTCGACATGGACCGCGAGCGCGTCTCCCTGTCGCTGAAGGCGACGCAGGAGGACCCGTGGCAGCACTTCGCGCGGACCCACGCGATTGGCCAGGTCGTCCCGGGCAAGGTCACCAAACTCGTTCCCTTCGGTGCCTTCGTGCGCGTCGACGACGGCATCGAGGGCCTGGTCCACATCTCCGAGCTGGCCGAGCGCCACGTGGAGCTGCCGGAGCAGGTCGTCAACGTCGGCGACGAGATCTTCGTCAAGGTCATCGACATCGACCTCGAGCGTCGCCGGATCTCGCTGTCGCTCAAGCAGGCCAACGACGAGGGCTCCACGGCCGCGGAGTTCGACCCGACGCTCTACGGGATGGCCGCCGAGTACGACGACGAGGGGAACTACAAGTACCCCGAAGGCTTCGACCCGGAGACCAACGAGTGGCTCGAGGGCTTCGAGACGCAGCGCGAGAAGTGGGAGAAGCAGTACGCCGAGGCCCACACCCGCTGGGAGGCGCACAAGGCGCAGGTCGAGTCGGCGGCCAAGGCCGACGCCGAGGCTGCTGCTGGCGGGGGCGACAGCACGTCGTACTCCTCGGCCACCGGCGACGTCGCCCCCGAGGAGGGCACCGAGCGTCCGGCGGCGCGACCGGTGGTCGCTGCCGAGGGCACGCTGGCGTCCGACGAGGCGCTCGCCGCCCTGCGTGAGAAGCTCACCGGCAACTGATTCGCCGTATGCCGTGACCGGCACCCACCGCCGTGGGTCGCTGACCTCACCAGGAAGGCCCGGACCGACTGGTCCGGGCCTTCCCGCGTGCTGTGCCTCGATCGCGGAACCATAGGGCCAGCGGAGGTCGACAGCCAGTCTGGCATCCTGCTCGCAGTCGTCGCCCAGCTGACCGGTTGCCTGGTGCTGGCTTGCGCGGCGTCCGCGATCGCGCGCCGATCGATAGCGGAACCGGGCGAGACGGTGGCCGGGGCAGCGGTGGGGTGGATCCCTCGCGGTCTGGGCCGCGGTCGTCTTGGTCTGTCTCGCGCTGGGGGTCCGGGCGACCTGTGACCCTCTGACCTGACCTGGTGCCGCTGCAGGTGGCTCAGCTGGTCGGTGTCACCTTGCCGCTGTCGACGAGAGCTGCTGGCACCGTCCACTCGGGCAGCCCGACGAGCCCGACGACGGGGCGCAGCTCTTCGGCATACTGCACGGCGAGCGGCTGGTCGGTCAGCCGACGGGCCGGGGCGGTGCCCTTGACCCGGTGCAGGGTGAGCGAGATCGCGCCGACGGTGTCGGGCGTGACCTCCTCGGCCGGGATCCTGGCCGTGAAGTCGTAGGTCGAGCGCTCCTCGACGTGGTGCGCTCGTTCGGCCGGCGGCCCGTCCGGATGGGCGAATGAGCGCCGCGCGCCGAGGTCCGCCAGCGACGCCGCGTGGATGAGCCGGTCGCCGAGGGTGATCTCGTAGGCGTAGTCGCCGTTGAACACGCTCCCCTGGCTGAGCGGCCCGTCGACGAGGTGGGCGTCGGTGACCGTCAGCCCTCCCCGGGTCACCCTCACGCGCAGCCGCACGTAGGCCTCGGGCGCCTCGCTCCCGGGTCGGATCCGCTCCTCGACCTGCGACGGCACCTGGTCGTCGTAGCCACGTCTCGGTGGCCGGCTCGAGCCTGCGGCCGCGCGGGCCTCCTTGACCTCGGCCTTGATCCGGTCCGACCTCCCGGGCTGCGGCATCCGGTCGGTCTTCGTCGGCCCGCTGGACGTGCCAGGCTCCACCGGTTCGTCGCGCCCGGGCTTGGTCCCCCTGGCGTTGTCGTCGCTCATGATGTGTCCCTTCACCAGTTCCGGCCGAAGCGGTAGTTGTGGATCCAGCGGAAGTGGATGCGTTGGAGGGACAACGAACGCCGTCCCGTGATGATGCCGAACCAGTCCTTGTTGTGCACGTAGAGGTTGGGCTCCCCCGTGCCGCCGCCGAGGTTGGCCACCTCGAAGCGGTCCTGCGGTCCGAGGTTCCACTCACCGACCCAGTCGCCGGTGAAGCTCGCCTGCAGCCCGGTCCCGGTCGAGATCATCCGCCCGAGATACTCCTCGGACCAGTCGTCGGCGTTGTAGGCGAACAGGTCGGTGCGCCCGTCGCCGGAGATGTCGGCGGGGAAGAAGCGGTCGTGCCGGGCCAGACCGCCCCATCCGGGGACGTCGCCGTCGTAGCGGGCCACCATGGACAGGCTTGACCCCGTCGAGCGGAACATCCCGAGGTAGGACATCGACCAGTCGTCTCCGTTGAAGATGAACAGGTCGTCCCGGCCGTCGCCGTCGAAGTCACCGACCAGGACCTGGTCGTGGCCGGCCAGTCCGCCCCAACCGGTGATGTCCCCGTCGAAGCGGGCCGTCATCGAGTAGGTCGAGCCGGTGGACCGGAAGAGCCCGAGGTAGGTCATCGACCAATCCATACCGTTGAGGATGACGAGGTCGTCCTTGCCGTCGCCGCCGAGGTCCGCCACGAAGAACTGGTCGTGCCGCGCGAGCCCGCCCCACCCGGGGATGTCCCCGTCGAACCGGCGGCTCATGGTGAAGCCGCTGCCCGTGCTGCGGAGCATCGCCACATACGTCATCGACCAGTCGTCACCGTTCCAGACGACGAGGTCGTCCCGGCCGTCCCCGTTGAAGTCCGCCACGAGGAAGTGGTCCCCCCGCGCGAACCCGCCCCAGCCGGGGATGTCCCCGTCGTAGCGGGCCACGAGCCGCAGCCCACCCGACCCGTCACCGACGAGCAGCCCGAGATAGGGGATGGCCCAGTCGACACCGTTGA
Source organism: Lapillicoccus sp. (assembly GCF_046595215.1). NCBI lineage: Bacteria > Bacillati > Actinomycetota > Actinomycetes > Micrococcales > Intrasporangiaceae > Lapillicoccus > Lapillicoccus sp. Next base: position 8,084 of record NZ_JBKJPP010000110.1, read on the forward strand.
AGACGGCCACCTCGTCGACACCGTCCCCGTTGAAGTCACCCACGAAGAACTGGTCGTGGGGTTTGAACTGCCAGGATCCCGGGATCCGCTCCACGGCACTGGAGGAGTGGTCGAGCTGCGAGCCGTTCGAACGGAAGATCTGAATCGAGTTGTCCGCGTGGACGAGCAGGTCGCTGCGGTCGTTGCCGGAGAACCTCCCGGGCACGCAGTGCAGGAAGTCGTGGCCGGTGTTGTGGTCGTACTGCTGCTTGAACGAGGTGTAGCAGACCGGGCAGTAGGCGGGGCTGTTGCTCTTCATCCGGCAGTCCTCGACCGGCCGGTAGACACCGGTGTTGACCGTGCCACCGCCCTCGAAGAGCCCGACGTCGGTGTTGCTGTCCCACGTCGAGGGCCGGGGGCCCTGGTTCCAGCTCGCCCCTGAGCCGACGCCGGTCGGGACCGGGGTCGTCGGCGCGATGAACTGGCGCCACTTCGTCGTCGCCCGGTTGCCGTCGGCCGTGAGATTGACCGGCTCGCCGCCACCGCCCCACGCTCCCGTGACGGAGTACTCGTCCCCAAGGCTGCCGAGACCGTGCCCGAACTCGTGGGCGATGGTCTCCCACCCCACGCCCATCGGCACGTGGGCCCGCCCCCCGCCGCCACACCCGCCGAAGCCGGGGTTGTTGAGGACGACGAGGACGAAGTCGTGGTCGGGCACCCAGGTGTCGAGGGCGGTCGTGATCAACGTGTCGGTGTTGGCGCCGTAGTCGAGCCAGCAGTGCGCCCAGGACCCGTTGAAGATCATGTTCAGCGGGGTGTTGCGGGTCGTCTGCGAGGCGATGGTGTCGTCGCTCGCGTCGTCGGGGGTGCCGTGCAGGTCGTAGGTCCTCGTGCTCACACCCGAGTCCACCGACTCGAGGTTGACGCGGTAGATGTTCCAGGCCGACGCGTCCTCGAGGAAGTAGTCGTGGGCGAACACGCCCTGCATCACCGTCGTGTCGACCCAGGTGTTGTATGCCGCCTGGTCGGCGGCCGTGAACCCGTCGCCGAGGATGACGAGGTTCTTCTTGGTCCCCGCTGGTCCAGCGGCGCGGAGGCGAGTGACGCTGTCGGCCATGAGTGGCCCCTTCCGTCCCGGGTGCCCAAGGCGGTGACACGTGCGGGTCGCACGGGTGCCTGTGGCTCTAGCGGGGAGGAGGGGTCGGTGGATCCCCCTGATACGTGAGGCTGTTCAGCCGACTACGCTGGCCGCGTGCTCACCGTCGGACTCACCGGAGGGATCGGCTCCGGCAAGTCAACCGTTGCCGACCTGCTCGCCGAGCTGGGCGCCGTGGTCATCGACGCCGACCAGGTGGCCCGCGAGGTCGTCGAGCCCGGAACCCCCACCCTGGCGGCCGTCGCAGCGCGATTCGGCGAGCACCTGGTCCGTGCCGACGGGTCCCTCGACCGGGCTGGTCTCGCAGCGGTCGTGTTCCCGGACCCCGGTGCCCTCGCCGACCTCAACGCGATCACCGGGCCGGCGATCAGCTCACGGGTCGCCCTGCTGCGAGCGGGGATCGACCCCGGCACCATCACCGTCTACGACATGCCGCTTCTCGTCGAGCGACGCCTCTGGCCGCACGAGCACCTCACGCTCGTGGTGGGCGCGGACGAGGAGGTCCGCCTGCGCCGGCTCGTCGGGCAACGCGGGCTGCGTGAGGAGGACGCCCGTCACCGGATGGCCGCCCAGGCGAGCGACGCCGAGCGCCGCGCGGCGGCCGACATCTGGGTCGACAACAACGGTCCGCGAGAGGCGACCCTGGGGCAGGTCCGCCGGCTCTGGGGGACCCGCCTCGTGCCCTTCAACGTGAACCTGGTCACGGGCACCCGCAGCCGACGCCCCGACCAGGTCGCGGTGGTCGAGCCCGACCCGACGTGGCCGGCCCAGGCAGCGCGCCTCGTCGCCCGGATCGAGGACGCGCTGGGCGCCCTGCCCCCGGGCGCCGTCCTGTCCGTCGACCACATCGGGTCGACCAGCGTGCCGGACCTCATCGCCAAGGACGTCATCGACCTCCAGGTCACCGTCCGACACCTCGCCGACGCCGACGACCCGAGCTTCGTCCAGGCCCTGGAGCAGCGGGGCTTCCTCCGCGTCCCTGAGAACCTCCAGGACCACGCCCACCCGCCGCGAACCGACGCAGCGGACTGGCAGAAGCGGTTCCATGCGTCGACGGATCCGGGCCGGGTGGCTCACCTCCATGTCCGCGAGCTCGGTTCTGGTGGTTGGGAGTTCGCGTTGCTCTTCCGTGACTGGCTGCGAGCCGAGGAGGACGAACTAGCGGCGTATGCCGCGGCGAAGCGGCGCCTGCTCGGCGTCGTCGAGTCAACCACCGCGTATGCCGCGGCCAAGGAGCCGTGGTTCGCCGAGGCATACCCCCGGGCCCTGGCCTGGGCCCAGCAGTCCGGTTGGCGGGCGCCGGGCGGGGCCCACCACGACGGCTGGCCCGGCTAGCTGTCGGTGGTGGGGCTTACGGTTGACCCATGCGTCCCACCACCGACATCAAGCGCACCGTGGCCCCCTTCGAGGTGGTCTCGGAGTTCACCCCGAGCGGCGACCAGCCGACGGCCATCGCCGAGATCGCCCGCCGGATCAAGGCCGGCGAGCAGGACACCGTCCTGCTCGGCGCGACGGGCACCGGCAAGTCGGCGACGACGGCGTGGGTGATCGAGCAGGTCCAGCGCCCGACCCTGGTCATGGCGCCGAACAAGACGCTCGCCGCCCAGCTGGCCAACGAGTTCCGCGAGCTGCTGCCCAACAACGCGGTGGAGTACTTCGTCTCCTACTACGACTACTACCAGCCCGAGGCCTACATCCCGCAGACGGACACCTACATCGAGAAGGACTCCTCGATCAACGAGGAGGTGGAGCGGCTGCGACACAGCGCGACCCAGTCGCTGCTGACCCGGCGGGACGTCATCGTCGTCGCCTCGGTGTCCTGCATCTACGGGCTCGGCACCCCGCAGGAGTACGTCGACCGGATGGTCCAGCTGCGGGTCGGCCAGGAGATCAGGCGCGACGACCTGCTGCGCCAGTTCGTCCAGATGCAATACACCCGGAACGACCTCGCGTTCACCCGCGGCACCTTCCGGGTGCGCGGGGACACGGTGGAGATCATCCCGGTATACGAGGAGCTCGCGATCCGCATCGAGTTCTTCGGTGACGAGGTCGAACGGATCTACACCCTCCACCCGCTCACCGGTGAGGTGGTGCGTGAGGAGGACGAGATGTACGTCTTCCCCGCGACCCACTACGTCGCCGGTCCCGAGCGGATGGAGCGGGCCATCATCGGGATCGAGCTGGAGCTGGTCGACCGCCTGGCCGAGCTGGAGCAGCAGGGCAAGCTGCTCGAGGCCCAGCGGCTGCGGATGCGCACGACCTACGACATCGAGATGATGCGCCAGGTCGGCTCCTGCAGCGGCATCGAGAACTACTCCCGCCACATCGACGGCCGGGCCGCGGGGACCGCCCCGAGCTGTCTCATCGACTACTTCCCCGAGGACTTCCTCCTCGTCATCGACGAGTCGCACCAGACGGTGCCCCAGATCGGGGCGATGTACGAGGGCGACATGTCCCGCAAGCGGATGCTGGTCGACCACGGCTTCCGGCTGCCGAGCGCGACGGACAACCGGCCGCTGATGTGGGAGGAGTTCCTCGAGCGGATCGGCCAGACCCTCTACCTCTCGGCGACGCCGGGCACCTACGAGACGGCGAAATCCGGCGTAGCAGTCGAGCAGATCATCCGCCCGACCGGGCTGATCGACCCCGAGATCGTCCTCAAGCCGACCAAGGGCCAGATCGACGACCTGCTCCACGAGATCAACCTCCGGGCGGACAGGAACGAGCGGGTCCTGGTCACCACCTTGACCAAGAAGATGGCCGAGGACCTCACCGACTACCTCCTCGACAAGGGCGTCCGGGTCCGCTACCTCCACTCCGACATCGACACGCTGCGCCGGGTCGAGCTGCTGCGCGAGCTGCGGCTGGGGGAGTATGACGTCCTCATCGGCATCAACCTCCTGCGCGAGGGGCTGGACCTGCCCGAGGTGTCGCTCGTCAGCATCCTCGACGCCGACAAGGAGGGCTTCCTCCGCTCGGCCCGCAGCCTGATCCAGACCATCGGCCGCGCCGCGCGCAACGTCAGCGGGCAGGTCCACATGTATGCCGACAAGATCACCCCCTCGATGCGACAGGCCCTCGACGAGACGTCCCGCCGCCGCGAGAAGCAGGTCGCCTACAACCTCGAGCGCGGCGTCGACCCGCAGCCGTTGCGCCGCAAGATCGCCGACATCACCGACCTGCTGAACCGCGAGGACGCCGACACCGAGGCCCTGCTCGGCAGCGGCCGGGCCCAGTCCCGGGGCAAGACGGCCAAGGGCGGCGGCGGCCGCGGCGCCATGGCCGCCGACGTCGGGGTCGCCGCCGGCAACCGGGCCGAGGGGATGCCCGCCTCCGACCTCGCCAACCTCATCCAGGAGCTCACGACGCAGATGCACCAGGCGGCCACGGAGCTGCACTTCGAGCTCGCGGCGAGGTTGCGCGACGAGCTCGGCGACCTGAAGAAGGAGCTGCGCCAGATGAACCGTGCCATCTCGTGAGCTCGGCCGACGACGCGAGGGCAGCAGGGTCAGTGGGGGCAGCAGGGTCAGGCGATGCAGGGCCAGGGGGTGCAGAGCCGGTGGGGGAGCGTATGCCGTTCGGCGCGGCCCGCGTGCCTGCGCCAGTGCTCGTGCTGTTCGCGGTGCTCTCCGTCCAGTTCGGTGGTGCGCTGGCTGCGACCCTCGTCCCGACGATCGGCGCGGCCGGCTCGGTCACCCTCCGGCTGGCCATCGGCACGGTCATCCTCCTCGCCGTGGTCCGCCCGACGGTGCGCGGCCACAGCCGGGGTGACTGGACGACGGTGCTGCTCTTCGGGCTCGCGCTCGGCTGCATGAACTGGGCGTTCTACGCGTCGCTGGCCCGGCTGCCCATCGGGGTGGCCGTCACGATCGAGTTCATCGGACCGCTCACCCTCACGGCGGTGCTCTCGCGGCGCGGCAAGGACGCGGCCGCCGTCGTCGGGGCGGCCGTCGGCGTGCTGCTCATCTCCCGGGCCCTCAGCATGCCGTTCGCCGACCTCGACCTGCTCGGGCTGGGGCTGGCCGCGACCGCGGGGGCCTGCTGGGCGGCATACATCGTCCTCTCCGCCCGCACCGGGGCGGCCTTCTCCCAGCTGGACGGACTGGCGCTGGCGATGGTCGTCTCCACGGTCCTCGTCGCCCCCTTCGGCCTGGGCTCGGTGGGCCAGTGGACGGGGGAGGTGCTGCTCAAGGGCCTCGGCATCGCCGTGCTGTCCTCGGTGCTGCCCTACTCCCTCGAGCTGCTGGCCCTGCGCCGACTCAGCGCGCAGGTCTTCGGCATCATGCTCAGCCTCGAGCCCGCCGTCGCTGCCCTGGCCGGGCTCCTCGTGCTGCACCAACGCCTGACCGGGTGGCAGCTGCTGGGCATGGCGTTCGTCGTGGGGGCCAGCGCCCTCGTCATGGGTGGACGGGAGCGGGCTGACCCGGCCGAGGCGGCGAGCACCTGACGAGGGCTCGAGCACCTGACGAACGCTCAGAGCAGCGGGTTGTCCTGCTCGCTCGCAGCGACCATCCGCTCCTCCTCGCGGACGTCCTTGCGGTCACGGCTCGACTTCATCAGGCTCGCCACCGTGGTGACCGTGAGGATGCCGACGATCGCGCCGAGTGACACGGAGATCGGGACCTCCCAGACCGGCAGCGGCTGGCCGTCGTTGAGGAACGGCAGGTTGTTCTCGTGCAGGGCGTGCAGGACGAGCTTGACGCCGATGAAGGCGAGCAGGACGGCGAGGCCGACGCTGAGGTAGACCAGCTTCTTGAGCAGGCCGCCGATCAGGAAGTAGAGCTGGCGCAGGCCCATCAGCGCGAAGATGTTGGCCGTCAGGACGAGGTAGGGCTCCTTCGTCAGGCCGTAGATCGCCGGGATGGAGTCGAGCGCGAAGAGCAGGTCGGTCGTCCCCAGCGCGAGGATGACGATGAACATCGGCGTGATCAGCCGCTTGCCGGCCTCGACGGTCGTGAGGTGCGCCCCGCGGAACTCCGTCGTGGCGGGCAGACGCCGCTCGACCCACATGAGGAAGCGGTTCTCCTCGAACTCCTCGTCGTCGTTGCCCTCGCGGGAGAGCTTGACGGCTGTGTAGATGAGGAAGGCGCCGAAGACGTAGAACACCCAGGCGTACTCGTTGATGACCGCCGCCCCCAGCGCGATGAAGATGCCCCGCAGGATGATCGCGATGACGATGCCGATGAGCAGCGCCGACTGCTGGAGGCGCTCGGGGACCCGGAACTTCGCCATGATCAGGAGGAAGACGAAGAGGTTGTCGATCGAGAGCGAGTACTCCGTCAGCCACCCCGCAAAGTACTCACCGGCATACTGGCCACCGGCGAACTTCCAGACACCGAGACCGAAGATGACGGCGAGGCCGACGTAGAGCGCCAGGTTCCAGGCGCACTCTCGCAGGGTGGGGACGTGTGGTCGTCGACCGATGACGACGATGTCGACGACGAGGAAGACGGTGAGCAGGCCGATGGTGGTCCACCAGACAACGGGAGAGACATCCACAGGTTCAAAGCCTTCCGGGCACAGTGCAACAAGCAGTGGCCGGAGGTCTCTCCCGCCCTGGGGCGGACCGGCACCCCGGGCCCGACCGACCCCGAGGTCGACGTGCCGTGCTGACGAGGAAACCGCTTGTCGGGGATACTCCCCTCCGTGTTCAGGGTCAAGCATCGCACAGGCGGCGGCATTCCCTTTAAGGCCGGCCCGCCCCGCAGTGGCTACCCAGGGGCCCGGGTGAGTCGCCCGGCCCCGCTGAGGGTGTCGAGCCGGGCGGCGCTCAGCGGCTCCTCCACGATGCGCCGTCCCGTCTCGGGGGCGTGGATCATGCAGCCGCGCCCGGTGACGATCCCGACGTGGTGGGCCGTCTGCCCGGGATGGGCGAAGAAGTAGAGGTCGCCGGGCTGGACGTCCTCGAGGTCGACCTCTCGTGCGACCAGCTGCTGGTCGTGGCCGTCACGAGGGACGATCTCGCCCAGCTCACGATGGACGAGGTGGACGAGTCCCGAGCAGTCGAGACCGAGCGCCGACGTCCCTCCCCAGAGGTAGGCGAGCCCGAGGTGCTGACGAGCCAGGGAGACGACGGGCTGCTCCGCCTCCTCGGAGCTGAGCGCCCACGACTCGTCCTCGGGCCCCCGACCGTGGCCGCGGCTGTCGTCGTTGATGAGGTGGGCGCGGCGCACCCAGCCGGGATATCCGCGCGGGTCGGACTCGCTCGGCTGCCACGGGCAGACCACCTCGACCCAGTCGGGGTCGCCGGCCCGCACGGAGATGATCAGGACCGGCTCGCCGGCCAGCAGCTGGGTGTGGACCCGACCGTGGAGCGCGAGACGGCCGTCGCCGTCCTCGCTGTCGTCGGGGTGCTCGTCGAGGGCCGCGAGCCAGGCAGCCGGGTCAGGCGTGTCGGACAGCGCCGGGGCGTCGATGGGGCGCGGTGAGCCCGGACTGATCCACACAGTGGTGACGGGGACGTTGACGCGCATCGTTCTCACGACCGACATCCTCACACGACCCGGGGGCGGCGCGGCGCGTCGGTGATACTGCACGGATGGATGCGGACAGGCTGGCCGTCGCGACACGGCTGCAGTCCGTGGTGGAGCAGGCACCCGGCCGGCTCGGCGTCGCGGTCACCACCGGTGGGGGGTGGAGCTGGTCGAGCGACGCCCACCGGGTGGTGCCGTCGGCCAGCACGATCAAGGTCCCCATCCTCCTCGCCGCCCTCAAGCAGGTCGAGGAGGGTCGACTGGCTCTCGCGACCTCCGTCGCGCTCCCTTCCGAGCGGGTCGGCGGGTCGGGCCCCTTGTCCCTGCTGCCCTCGGTGACGGGCCTGCCGCTCGGTGAGCTGCTCACGCTGATGATCTCGCTCAGTGACAACGACGCGACCAACGTCGTCATCGACCTGCTCGGCGAGGACCCGCTGACCGAGCTGCTGGCGTCGGTCCCGACCGCCAGCACCCGGCTGCAGCGCCGGATGATGGACGTCGCCGCGGCGCAGCGCGGCCTGCAGAACGAGACCTGCGCCGCCGACCTCGTTGCGCTCCTCGTCGCCCTACGTCAGGGGCGGCTGCTCGGGCCCTCGACCACGCTGGCGGCCCTGGACATCCTGCGCACCCAGCAGTTCCGCGAGGGTCTTCCTGCCTATCTGACCGAGGACATCTCGGTGGCGTCGAAGACGGGGGAGATCGTCGGCGTCCGGGGTGACGTCGCGCTGTTCGAGCGCCAGGACCGGTGGGTCGTCGCCGCCGCGCTCGCGACAGACCTTGCAAGAGATGGCGTGGACCGCGGGACGAGCGTGCTCCCGACCTTCGCGACGATCGGCGAGATCGTCGCTGGCCTGCTCTGAGGCCTCAGGCCTCTTCGAGACAAGAGGTCTCGCCGGTGGACGGGGTGTCCGCTGTCGGTGAGTGAGCCGGGACACCGACGAGGGATCCTGTTGCCCGGCGGGCCACCTCATGAGCGGCAGGCGCACTGACCTGTTCGTAGTGCTCGACGACGTCCCGTGCCGCGGTGGCCCAGGAGAAGCGGGCCCGGACCTGCGCCAGGGCGTTGGCGGCGCGAGCGACCCGCTCGGCGGCTGCCGCCGGACCCGCCGTCGCGTCCGCAAGGGCCGCGGCCAGGGCCACCTCGTCGTCGGGGCGCACCAGCCAGCCGTTCGGCTCACCTTCGACGTCGTTGACGAAGGACAGCGGGCCGCCCGACGCAGCAGCCACCACGGGGAGGCCGCAGGCCATCGCCTCGACGAAGACCTGGCCGAACGCCTCGCCGACCGAGGGCGACACGAAGACGTCCGCACAACCCAGGCCGGTCGGCAGCTCGTCGTGGCCGCGCCAGCCGGTGAAGAACACCCCGTCGATGCCCTCGTCTCGCACGACGGAGACCGGATGCGCACCTTCCCACTCCCCGGGGAAGCCGCCCCACACCAGCAGCGGAGCGCGCACCCCGTGCTCGCGCCGCGCCCTGGCATACGCGCGCAGCAGCAGCGGGAGCCGCTTCGGGGTGGTGAAACGGCCGACGAAGATCAGCACGGGCTGGTCCGGGTCTGCGAACGTGGTCAGCTGTTGCGGCGTGTAGCGGACGGAGCCGACCACCCCCGACTCGTCCCAACCGCGCGGGTCGGTGACCAGCCAGGTGCGCAGCAGCTCCATGCGCTCCGGCGCGGTCCGATGGCCAGGACGGAAGCGCTCCTGGTCGACTCCTGGCGCCTCGATGACCAACCGCTCGGCGGGGACGTCGAAGACCGCGAGCGCCCTCTCCCGGTCCGTCGGAGAATCCACCAGCAGGCGGTCTGCCCGGGTGGCCCACGCACGCAGCCGGGCCGCCCACGCCTGCGCATGAGGCCAGCCCGGGCCGCCACCATCGTCGCCGCCACCCATGATCGCCTCGAGCATGTTCAGCTCCGTGCCGTGCAGCGACACGATCACCGGCAGGTCCGGTCTCCGTCGGTGCACGGCCTCGTTGATCGGCGTCAGGTGGTGCAGATGAGCCACGGTCGCCGTGTCCAGCCCACCGTCGACCAGTGCCTCGGACCAGGCGGCGACCTGGCGCTCGAAGTCGTCGTCGTCCACACTCGCGAAGACGCGGTCCGGAGCCCCGGCGCGATCCTCGAACGACGGGTGCAGCGGGACCGGCACCGAGAAGGGGTCACCCCCGGCCTGCCACGCGTCCATCGCCGGGGTGTAGTCGACCGCGGTCACCGGCAGTGGCGCGAAGAACTCGGGTGCATACCCGTCCGCCCCCGGTCCACCCAGCGAGCCCGTGACGAGCGAGACCGGCCAGCCCGCGGCGACGATCTCGGGGACGAGGTAGCGCACCACCTGCGCCGAGCCCCCGCGCGGCCAGAACTGCAGGGCCATGACGACGTGGGGGCTCTGGGCGGCTGACACACAGGAGATGATCGCAGCAACCGCGCGACCTCCTCGACCACGACGAGTCCCGACTGGCGAAGCGGTCCCGGACGGGCGTGCGGGCCGGTCACCAGCCGCGGGCCCGCCACTTCGGCAGGTGCGGGCGCTCGGCGCCGAGCGTCGTGTCGCCCCCGTGTCCGGGATAGACCCACGTCTGGTCGTCGTAGACGTCGAAGACCCGGTCGCTCACGTCCGCGATCAGCGCGTCGAAGTCCTGGCCGGCACTCTTGGTGTTGCCGACGCCCCCGGGGAAGAGCGAGTCGCCGGTGAAGAGGTGGGTGTGGCCTCCGGGGTCGGCGTAGGCCAGCGCGACGGACCCCGGCGTGTGACCTCGCAGGTGCAGGACGTCGAGGGTGATGTCCCCGAAGCGCACCCGGTCACCCTGGGCCAACCGGTCGTCGACCGGCACCGGGAGCGCGTCGGCGTCCTCGGCCCCCGCCGCCGTGCGTGCACCGGTGGCCGCGACCACCTCCGCGAGTGCCTGGACGTGGTCGTGGTGCTGGTGGGTCGTGACCACCAGGTCGAGCGACCCGGTGCCCTCCGACAGCAGCGCCGTCAGCCGGGGAGCATCTGCGGCTGCGTCGATGAGCAGCTGGGCCCCGGTTGCCGTGGACGTCAACAGATAGGCGTTGTTGTCCATCGAGCCGACGCTGCACTTGCGGATCGTCAGCGCCGCGAGCTCCCGGACGTCGGACGGGCCACCAGGGGTGACGTCACCGGCATACATGTCAGCCTCCAAAGGGGAGAGTGGGGAGATCGCCCGCGACGCCGTCGGTGAGGCCGCGGGTCAGCCAGCCGAGGACGGCGGTGCGCGAACCCGAGACGGTCGGCCGGCCGTCCCCGATGGACCAGGAGTCGCCCTCGTCGGTGCGGATCGTCATCGACGGGGTCGTCGGGTTGTTGCGCAGCCGGTGCACGGCATCGTCGAGCAGGCGGGTGGTCACCGCGGTGTCGACCCGGGCGAAACCGAAACCGGCGTCGAGGTCGACGTGGTGGAGGACGACCTCGCGCAACCGCATGAAGGGCAGGTAGCCGCCGCGGAGCATCACCCCACCACGGCCCTCGACCCTCACGCCCGCGTGTGCCTCGCCCAGGGACGAGGAGATCCGGCCCCACCGCCCCGCGCTGGCCTCCACGTCGGCCAGCTGCTCGCTCATCGACCGACCCGCGCCGACCTCGATGTCGCCGTCCCGGGCCTCCGGACTGGCATACATCGGGATCTGCTGGCCGGTCGTCACGGCCGTCACGAGGTTGACCATGGCGTCGGCGTTGCGGGCGACGTGGGTGAGGACGTGGCCGCGCGTCCACCCCGGACAGAGGCTCGGGTGGTGGACGGAGCCGGGGTGGAGGCTCCTCGTCGTCTCGAGCAGGAGCGTCGTCTGCACCTCGACGGCCGCGAGGTCGTCGCTGAAGGATGGGGGGGTGTCGTTCACCCCTTCACCGTATCGATCCCGGCGAGCGCGTGGGCGGCACCGATGAGGGTGAGGTGGGAGAACGCCTGCGGGAAGTTGCCGACCATTCGCCGTTCGTGCGGGTCGTACTCCTCGGCGAGCAGGCCGACGTCGTTGGCGAGGGCCACGAGCCGGTCCATGAGCGCCGTGGCCTTGTCCCGCATCCCCGCGAGGGCGTAGGCCTGCACGAGCCAGAAGGAGCAGGCGAGGAACGGGTTCTCGTCGCCGGTGAGCCCGTCGACGCCGCTTGCGGTGCGGTAACGCAGGAGGAACCCGTCTCGCATGAGGTCGGCCTCGATCGCCGCGATCGTCCCGAGCACCCGCGGGTCGTCCGGCGGGAGGAAGCCGCTGATCGGGATGAGAAGCAGCGACGCGTCGACCTCGGTCGTGTCGTAGTGCTGGGTGAAGGTGTTGCGCCCGGCGTCGAAGCCCTTCTCGAGGACCTCCGCGTGCACCCTGTCCCGCAGCCGTCGCCACTTCTCGACCGGCCCGTGCAGCCCGTGGTCCTCGACCCCGGAGATCGCGCGGTCGAAGGCGGCCCACACCATGACGCGCGAGTGGGTGAAGTGCCGGAGGGGGCCACGGATCTCCCACAGCCCGTTGTCCGGGTCGTCCCAGTGTTTCCCGAGGTCGTCGACCAGGGCGCGCTGGATCTTCCAGGACCGGTCGGACTCCTCGAGGCCGAGATGCCGGCCCTGGGCGAGGGCCATCATCACCTCGCCGAGGACGTCGGTCTGGCGCTGTTCGACGGCGCCGTTGCCGACCCGGACCGGCCGGGACCCGGCATATCCGGCCAGGTGGTCCAGCTCCCGCTCGGGCAGCTCGCGGCCACCGTCCACGGCATACATGATCTGCAGGTCCTCGGGGTCCCCGCCGACGGCACGGATCAGCCACTCCCGCCACAGCTTCGTCTCGTCGAGGAAGCCGGAGACGAGCAGCGCCTGCAGGGTCAGGGAGGCGTCCCGGAGCCAGCAGTATCGGTAGTCCCAGTTGCGGCCACCCCCGAGGTCCTCGGGCAGGCTCGTCGTCGGCGCCGCGACGATCCCACCCGTGCCGCTGTGGGTGAGCAGGCGCAGGACGAGTAACGAGCGGGCGACGACGTCGCGATAGGGCCCGTCGGAGGGGCACCGGTCGGTCCACTCCTGCCACTGCGTCTTCGTGATGGCCATCGTCGTCTCGACGTCGAGGGCGGTCGGGACGGGCAGGTGCGAGGGGATCCACGTCGTGGTGAAGGTCAGCGTCTGCCCCTCGGAAACGTCGAACTGGTCACAGTGCCGCCCGTCGGAGGCCTTCGGGAGGCGGGTGCCGCGCAGGACGAGCAGGTCCGGTCCGGCGACGGCGGTGATGAGGTGGTCGCCCTTGCCGCCGGGGCCGGTCTGGCGGCTGACCCACGGCTTGATCTTCCCGTAGCCGAACCGCACCACCCACTCGTGCTCCATGGTCACGGTGCCGCTCACCCCGACGACGCAGCGCACGATGTCGGCCCGGTCGTCGCCGGTCGGCATCGTGTCGATGACCCGGACCACGCCGGTCGCGGTCTCGTGGGTCGTCTCGAGGATGAAGGTGTCCCCGACGTAGCGCCGGCTCGTGCGGGCCGGGTCACGCGGCCCGAGGAGCCACCGGCCGTTGTCGGGGGTGCCGAGGATGGCGGTGAACGACGAGGGCGAGTCGAAGCGGGGCAGGCACAGCCAGTCGACCGACCCGCCGAGGCTGACCAGGGCGCAGGTCTGCATGTCACCGATGACGGCGTAGTCCTCGATGGGGGTGGGCAGGTGCTCGGGCACCCCCAGAGCGTATGCCGTGCCCGCTCGGTGGCGATTGAAGGGTTGTCGGTGGTCGGACTTATGGTTGCCAGCGTGACTTCTGCGTCCCCCCGCACCCCCTCTCGACACGCGCACGACTCGCTCGTCGTCCGCGGTGCCCGCGAGCACAACCTCAAGGACATCTCGGTCGAGCTGCCCCGCGACAGCCTCATCTGCTTCACCGGGCTCTCGGGGTCGGGGAAGTCGTCGCTGGCGTTCGACACGATCTTCGCGGAGGGCCAGCGCCGCTACGTCGAGTCGCTGTCGGCCTATGCACGCCAGTTCCTCGGGCAGATGGACAAGCCGGACGTCGACTTCATCGAGGGCCTGTCACCGGCCGTGTCGATCGACCAGAAGTCGACCAACCGCAACCCGCGCTCGACGGTGGGGACGATCACGGAGGTCTACGACTACCTGCGCCTGCTCTTCGCCCGGGCCGGACGACCGCACTGCCCCGTCTGTGGTGAGGCCATCACCCGACAGTCGCCGCAGCAGATCGTCGACCGGCTCCTCGAGCTGCCCGACCGCACCCGGTTCCAGGTGCTCGCGCCCGTCGTCCAGGCACGCAAGGGGGAGTTCGTCGACCTCTTCGCCGAGCTGCAGACCAAGGGGTTCTCCCGGGCCCGCGTCGACGGCGAGGTGATCTCCCTCGCGGAGCCGCCCAGGCTCGAGAAGCAGATCAAGCACACCATCGAGGTCGTCGTCGACCGGCTCGTCGCCAAGGGTGACGACAGGGGCGCGAAGCGTCGCCTCACGGACTCCGTCGAGACCGCGCTGAAGCTCGCGAACGGTGTTGTCCTGATCGACTTCGTCGACGTCGACCCGGGCGAACCCGACGCGGTGTCGGAACGGCGCTTCTCCGAGAAGATGGCCTGCCCCAACGACCACCCGATCTCCATCGACGAGATCGAGCCCCGGTCGTTCTCCTTCAACTCACCCTTCGGCGCCTGCACCAAGTGCACCGGCATCGGCACCGAGCTCGAGGTCGACCCCGAGCTGCTCATCCCCGACGACGACCTGTCGATCAACCAGGGCGCCATCGCGCCGTGGTCGCAGGGGTCCGGGTCGGCGGAGTACTTCCAGCGCGTCATCAGCGCCCTCTCGGATGACCTGAAGTTCTCGATGGACGCGCCGTGGAAGTCCCTGCCCGCCCGGGCCACGGAGGCGCTGCTCCACGGCCAGCACTACAAGGTGCACGTGAAGTACCGCAACCGTTACGGCCGGGACCGTTCCTACACCACGGGATTCGAGGGCGTCGTGCCGTTCGTGCGGCGCCGCCACGGCGAGACCGACTCCGAGTGGAGCCGGGAGCGCTACGAGGGCTACATGCGCGAGGTGCCGTGCCCACAGTGCCTTGGCGCCCGCCTCAGGCCGGAGATCCTCGCCGTCCACGTCGGCGGCAAGAACATCTCCGAGATCTGCGCCCTGGCGATCAACGAGTGCGCGCAGTTCCTCGCGACCGTGGACTTCTCGACGCGGGAGCGCCAGATCGCCGAGCGGGTCATCAAGGAGATCGAGGCCCGCCTCGGCTTCCTCCTCGACGTCGGGCTCGACTACCTCTCCCTCGACCGTCCCGCCGGCACCCTCTCCGGGGGTGAGGCCCAGCGGATCCGGCTCGCCACCCAGATCGGATCGGGCCTCGTGGGCGTGCTCTACGTGCTGGACGAGCCGTCCATCGGGCTCCACCAGCGCGACAACCACCGCCTCATCGAGACGCTGACCCGGCTGCGGGACCTCGGCAACACGCTCATCGTCGTCGAGCACGACGAGGACACCATCGCCGCGTCCGACTGGGTCGTCGACATCGGCCCGGGCGCCGGGGAACACGGCGGCGAGGTCGTCCACAGCGGCACAGTGCAGGGACTGCTCGACCACCCCGACTCGATCACCGGGCAATACCTGTCCGGCCGCCGCGAGATCGCCATCCCCGCCGAGCGCCGTCCGCAGGACGGCCGCGCGGTCAGCGTCGTCGGGGCGCGCGAGAACAACCTCGACGACGTGGCGGTCTCCTTCCCGCTGGGCAACCTCGTCGCGGTCACGGGCGTCTCCGGCTCCGGCAAGTCGACCCTCGTCAACGACATCCTCTACAACGTCCTGGCCAACAAGCTGAACGGCGCCCGGCACGTCCCGGGCCGGCACAAGACGGTGACCGGCCTCGAGCACCTCGACAAGGTCGTCCACGTCGACCAGGGCCCGATCGGGCGCACCCCGCGGTCCAACCCGGCCACCTACACGGGGGTCTTCGACAACATGCGCAAGCTCTTCGCGGAGACGACCGAGGCCAAGGTGCGCGGATACCTTCCCGGCCGGTTCTCCTTCAACGTCAAGGGCGGTCGGTGCGACAACTGCTCCGGCGACGGCACGATCAAGATCGAGATGAACTTCCTGCCGGACGTCTACGTCCCATGCGAGGTCTGCCACGGCGCCCGCTACAACCGCGAGACGCTCGAGGTCCACTTCAAGGGCAAGACGATCTCCGACGTCCTCGACATGCCGATAGAGGAGGCAGCGGACTTCTTCGCGGCGGTCCCGGCGATTGCCCGCCACCTGCGCACGCTCAACGACGTGGGCCTCGGCTACGTCCGTCTCGGCCAGCCCGCGCCGACGCTCTCCGGTGGGGAGGCCCAACGGGTCAAGCTCGCCACCGAGCTGCAGAAGCGCTCGACGGGACGGACGATCTACGTGCTCGACGAGCCGACGACCGGCCTGCATTTCGAGGACATCCGCAAGCTCCTCGAGGTGCTTCAGGGCCTGGTCGACAAGGGCAACTCGGTCATCGTCATCGAGCACAACCTCGACGTGATCAAGAGCGCGGACTGGATCATCGACCTCGGTCCCGAGGGCGGCAAGCGCGGGGGCCAGGTGCTCGCGGAGGGCACCCCGGAGGACGTGGCCGCAGTGGGCGACTCCTACACCGGGCAGTTCCTGGCGCCGGTCCTCGCGAAGGGCGCCAGCGTCGGCCCGTCGGCTCGTCCGAGCGTGAGCGGGGCCGGCGTCTCAGGGCGGAAGGGTGCCGCGAAGAGCCGGCCCGCCCAGAAGGTCGCGGCAAGGGCGGCCCCACGAGCGACGTCGACCGCCAAGGCGGAGACCACCAAGGCCGACCGGGCGCCGGTCAAGCGCGCCGCCAAGACCGCTGCGGCCGCGACCTCTAAGACCGGCACGTCGACGTCGCGCACGTCCGCGACGACCCCGCAGAAGGCGAGATCGAGGAAGTCGGCCTGACCCTGCCGTCCGGCGGCGGACAGCAGGGTCGGGGCCAGAGCGACGGGCTGGTCAGGCCGGGAGCAGGGGGTGGATCGCCGGGGGGGTCGTCAACGCGTCCGCGGTGGCGCCGAGCGCTGCGGCGATGTGGGGCGAGGCCAGGTGGCCGTCGAAGTCGGCCTGGCTCGCCCACTCCTCGATCGTCACGAACGTGCCGGGGGTGGCCGCGGACGCGAAGAGCTCGTACTTGCGGCAGCCCTCCTCCTTTGTGGTTTCTTCGGCGAGGGCGGCGAGGGTCGAGCGCACCAGCTCCTCCGACCCGGGCTTTGCGGTGATCAGCGCAACGACATTGAGAACGCTCATGAGACGAATCCTTCACTCGAGCTGGCGCGGCCGGACGGCCACGGGGGCAGTGTGGCATGCGGACCGACCTCGTCACCCGGGACCGACGGGGCAGCCCCCGGCCCTCAGTCCTCGCCGAGGTAGGCCTTGCGCACGTCATCGCTGGCGAGCAGCTCCTTGCCCGAACCCTGCAGGACGATCTTGCCCACCTCGAGGACATACCCCCGGTCGGCGAGCTTGAGCGCAGCCTGGGCGTTCTGCTCGACGAGGAGGATCGTCGTGCCCTGTCTCTGGAGGGTCTTCACCGTCGACATGATCCGCTTCATCATCAGCGGCGAGAGACCCATGGACGGCTCGTCGAGCATGAGCAACTTGGGGCGGCTCATCATCGCCCGGCCCATGGCCAGCATCTGCTGCTCGCCACCGGAGAAGGTGCCAGCGGGCTGCTTCGAGCGCTCACCGAGGATTGGGAAGAGCTCGTAGGCAGCCTGGAGGTCCGCCTTGACCCCGCCGTCCTTGCGGGAGAAGGCCCCGAGGAGGAGGTTCTCCTCCACGGTGAGCCGGGGGAAGATCTTTCGGCCCTCGGGAGAGTGCGCGACGCCGAGGGTGACGATCTCGTGCGCGGGTGTCCTGTCGATCGGTTTGCCCTGGAAGTGGATCGACCCACCCGAGGGGCGCAGGAGTCCTGAGATCGTCCGCAGGGTCGTCGTCTTGCCGGCGCCGTTCGTCCCGATGAGCGTGACGACCTGGCCTTCCTCGACAGAGAAGCTGATCTCCTTGACGGCCTCGATCTTGCCGTAGGAGACCCGCAGGTCACGGACCTCGAGCATCGCGGTCACGGGCCGACCACCCCGTCCTTGGTCTCGGGGCCCTCGTCGTCCTCGTCGTCGTCTCCTGTGCCGATGTAGGCCTCGATGACCCGAGGATCCGACTGGACCTCCGTGGGCGTCCCCTCGACGAGCGTCTCGCCGCGCACGAGGCACAGGACCCGGTCACACAGGCCGAAGATGAACCGCATGTCGTGCTCGATGACCACGACGGCGATCCCGCTCTCGCGGATCTTGAAGATCAGCTCCATCGTCTGCTTGGTCTCCTGCGGGTTCATCCCCGCCGTCGGCTCGTCGAGCAGGAGCAGCTGGGGATCCGTGGCGAGGGCCCGCGCGATCTCGAGCCGCCGCTGGTCGCCGTAGGGCATGTTGCGGGCCAGGTGCTCGCTGGTCCGGCCGAGCCCGACGAAGTCGAGCAGCTCCTGCGCCTTCGCCCGGGTCTCGGCCTCCTCGCGACGGAACTTCGGACCGCGCAGGACCGAGGTCAGGGCCGCGGCGCTCGTGCGGCAGTAGCGGCCGACCATGACGTTCTCGAGGGCCGTCATGTTGTTGAAGAGGCGGATGTTCTGGAACGTGCGGGCCATGCCGGCGATGACGACGGCTCGTGGCTTGGGCGGCAGGATCGCTCCGTCGAAGGTCACCTGCCCCTCGGTCGGTTTGTAGAGGCCGGTGAGACAGTTGAAGAAGGTCGTCTTGCCGGCCCCGTTCGGGCCGATGAGCCCGACGATCTCCCCCCGGTGGACGGTGAGGTCGACGTTGTTGACCGCCGTGAGGCCGCCGAACCGCATGATCACGCCGCGGGCCTCGAGGATCAGGGCTCCCCGCGGCGGGGCGGTCCGCGTCGGGGTCTCGTGCGTGACGGTCATGTCGTCGCCTCTTCCTCGAGATGGACAGCTTCGATGCGCTCGGCGAGCCCCTCGTCCTCCTCGTGGAACTCGAGCGTGCGACGCTGGCTGGGCACGATCCCCTCCGGGCGGAAGCGCATCATCAGCACGAGCAGGAGGCCGAAGATCAGCAGTCGGTAGTCGGCGACGAACCGCAGCTTCTCGGGGAGGAGCTTGAGGACCGTCGCGCCGACGAGGACGCCCGCGACCGTCCCCATCCCCCCGAGGACGATGGCCGCGAGGAGGAAGGCGGACTCGAGGAAGACGTACTGGTCCGGGGTCACCGAGACGTCCTGATGAGCCTTGATCGTGCCCGCCATGCCGGCGAGGAACGCTCCGCTGGCGAACGCAAAGATCTTGAGACCGAAGACGTTGACGCCCATCGCCTCGGCGGCCTTCTCGTCCTCGCGGATGGCGACCCAGCCCCGGCCGATCCGGCTGTTGTTGAGCCGGGTGAAGATGGTGATGATCACCGCCGCGACCACGAGCAGCAGGAAGTAGTAGTTCGCGAACCGGCCCAGGGTGATTCCGAGGACCTGGTGCGTGTCGCCGAAGTTGAACGCCCCGATCTCGAGGTCGGGGATGGCGGGGATGCCGTTCGGGCCGTTCGTCAGGTCCGGGCCGTTGCTGCCGTCCAGGTTGTTGACCGAGAGGCGGAAGATCTCACCGAAGGCCAGGGTGACGATGGCCAGGTAGTCACCCGAGACCCGCAGGGTCGGGGTGCCGATGATCAGGCCGAGGGTGGCCGAGACGAGGGCGCCGAGGAGCACGACGATGATGAAGGGGGGCTTCCACCCGATCGTGGCGAACGCCGAGGTCGACAACGTGGCGCCGACGTAGGCACCGGCACCGAGGAAGGCGATGTAGCCGAGGTCGAGCAGACCGGCGAGGCCGACCACGATGTTGAGGCCGAGGGCGGTCGCGGCGAAGATGAGGACCTGGGTCGCGATCGACATGTTTGCGTCGGAACCGTTCTGGGTGAACGGGAACAGGAACGCGACGGCGAAGGCGCCGAGGGTGAGGACCCGCCGGTGGCGCTGCGCGATGACCCCGACCCACGTGAAGGCGTGGGCCCTGGCGAGCGCGACGGCGATTGTGCCGGCGAGGATGAGGAAGAGGGAGAAGATCGACCCGTCGTTCTGGTTCAGGGCGAACGCGGCCCCGAACAGGGCGGCGGCCATGATGGCCACGATGACGAGGATCTCCAACCACCCGGGAACGCGGGCACGCAGGATGTCGCGGGTCTCGGTGACGGGCATCAGCCAGGCCCCTCCGGCGAGGAGGCCGGCGCCGACGAGTGACAACCACCCACCCGGCTGGACGTTGATCAGGCCACCGCTGGAGAGGGCGATGACCGCCACGGTGAGGACCATGATGGCGACGGCGCCGAGCCCGAGGACGCGCAGGGCAGCGGTGGTGTCCAGCCAGTGTCCGAGCCGGCGCAGCGGGCCCCGGTGGGCAAGCAGGAGCAGGAGGGCGACGACGACGAGGATGAGGACGAGGATCTGCAGGGAGCCGGGGTAGCCGTCGATCGACAGGTCACCGAGGATGTCCGCGACGTAGCTCCACGAGAGGAAGCACCCGACAGCGAGGAGGACAACGCCGACGAGGGCGATGGCCCATCCCCGTGGTGAGGACGAGGGGGCCGGCGCGGCGGTGGTCGAGATCGTGGTGTCAGTGCTCATGCCCGGTCCACCACCCGGGCGCCGAGGAGGCCTTGTGGACGAAAGACGAGGACGATGATGAGCAGGACGAAGGCCCAGACGTCCTTCCACGAGGACCCCCCGAACTGGCCGGGGATGAACTGGGTGGCCATCGACTCGACGACCCCGAGGACGAGGCCGCCCACGACCGCGCCCTGGATGTTGCCGATGCCACCGAGGACGGCGGCCGTGAAGGCCTTGAGACCGGCGAGGAAGCCGATCCGGAAGTCGATGTTGTTGTTCTGCAGCCCCTGGGCGACACCGGCGATGCCGGCGAGGATCGCCCCGAGGACGAATGCGACGACGATGATCCGGTCGACGTTGATGCCCATGAGACGGGCGGTGTCCGGGTCCTGCGAGACGGCCTGCATGCCGCGCCCGAGCTTGGTGCGGTTGACGAAGAACCACAGCAGGGCGGCGCAGACGGCCAGGGCGAGGACGGTGAAGATCGCCGCGCGCTGGATCGTCAATGACCCGATCTTGAGCGCGTTGCCGGTCACGAACTCGATCTGTGGGAACGGGATCTTGCTCTTGGCTCCCGGATAGAAGAGCCGGATCGCCTCCTGCAGGAAGACCGAGACACCGATGGCCGTGATGAGGGGGGCGAGTCGGGGCGCATGTCGCAGTGGCCGGTAGGCGAACCGCTCCATGATCACGGCCACGCCCACCGAGGCGACGATGGCGCCGACGAGCATCACCGGCAGGACCCACACGGTCGTCGTGCCCTTGAAGAGCACCGTCCACGTGGCGAGCGACCCGAACGCTCCGATCATGAACACCTCGCCATGGGCGAAGTTGATCAGCTGCACGATGCCGTAGACCACCGTGTACCCCACGGCGATCAGGGCATACAGCGATCCCAGACTCAAGCCGTTGACCAGCTGCTGCAGGAAGTCGTTGACCACTACCCAGCGCTCCTTAGGTCCTCGTTCGCACGGGCTCCCGGATCCGACGACGCAGGGGCGAGCACCCGCCCGCCCCTGCGCTGGTCGTCGTCCGGCTTACTTGAACTCGTCGGTCTTGTCCGCAGCCCACTTGCCGCCGGTGACCTTGTAGACCGTGAGGATCTTGCTCGTGGTGTCGCCGAACTGATCGAACGCGACCTTGCCGGTCACCCCGTCGAAGCTCACCTTGCCGACGGCCGCCGTGGTCGCCTCGCGGGCGGACTTGACGTCGCTGGCGCTCGCCAGGGTCGCCTTCATCGCGGTGATGATGGCGGTGGCTGCGTCGTAGGAGTAGCCGCCGTAGGCCGCCGACGGGTCGGCGTAGCCAGCCGCCTGGTACTCCGAGAGGAATTTCTTGCCCGCCGGGGTGCTGTCGGTGGGCGCTCCGACCGAGGTCGAGAGGTCGTTGGTCGCGTTGGCGCCGGCGAGGTCGATGTACTTCGGGTCGAAGATGCCGTCACCGCCCATGAGCGGGACGTTGAGCCCCGCGTTCTTCATCTGCTGCGAGAGCGGCCCGGCCTGCGGGAACTCGCCGCCGTAGTAGACCGCCTGCGGAGCGGACGGAGCGACCTTGGACACCACGGCCTGGTAGTTGGACTCGTCCGGGTTGATCGTCTCTGCCGCGACGATCGTGCCGCCGCCCTTCTTGAACTCGGCGGAGAAGGCATCGACCAGACCCTGGCCATAGGTCTTCTTGTCGTGAATCGTGGCGACCTTCATGATGCCCTTGCTGATGAGGTACTGGGCGGCGAAGGGACCCTGGACGGCATCCGTGGTGCAGGTCCGGAAGTAGGTCGGGTAGGCCCGCTTCGGGCTCGCCGTGTCGGCGCCCTTGGTCAGGCTCGGGTTGGTGTTGGCCGGGGAGATCTGGGTGATCTTCGCGGAGGAGAACACCGGCTGGGTCTGCTGGCTGACGCTGGAGTTGAGGTTTCCGACCACGCCGATGACCTGGTCGTCCGAGGCGAGCTTGGTCGCACCGTTCTTGCCCACCTCGGCCTTGCCCTCGTCGTCGACGGCCTCAACCGAGATCTTCCAGCCAGGGATCGCGTTGGTGTCGTTGGCCTGTTTGACCGCGAGCTCGACCGAGTGCTGGATGCCCTTGCCCAGGGCGGAGAGGTCGCCGGACAACGGGGCGATGACGCCGATCTTGACGGTCTTGCTGGCACTGCCTCCCGTGCCGCCACCGGTCGTGCCTGAGTCGCCGCGGGAGCCGCAGGCAGAGAGAGCGAGGGCCGCGACGGCGAGCGGCACACCAATCCGGACAATGGAACGCTGCTGCACAGTTCCTCCTGTGTTGTTCGGTCCCACCGAGAGGCAGGACCCTCGCGACAACCGCGAGCGCTCCGCACATTAACGCTATGACGGCGTCCACAACGTGGACACCCGCCCTCTGTGTCTCTCTCGTTATGTGTAACCGTGGTGTTTCGTGTCTGCCGCACGAGGAGAAAGTTCTTCAGACCCACCCGACCACGGACTCTTCCCGGACGTCTGTCCCTGTTGCCCGGGAACCTCCACCCCGGACGGTGTCGTTGAGACGAGAACCACTTCCACGGGCGAGGAGCCTGACCATGTCACACGAATCCACGGACCGCCGCACGGTCCTGCGCGCCGCCGGCGTCCTCGGGGTGGGGGTCGCCGGTGCCGGGTCTTTGGCGGCCTGCGGCTCGTCCGCCAGCGGTGAGAGCGCCGCTCCCGGCGCCCGCGGCACCTCCGCCACGTCGTCCACCGGCTCCGTCGTCAAGGTGGCCGATGTCCCGGTGGGTGGGGGCATCATCCTCGCCGATGAGCTCGTCGTCACCCAACCCACGCCGGGCATGTTCAAGGCCTTCAGCGCCACGTGCACCCACAAGCAGTGCACGGTCTCCAAGGTCGAGAGCGGTCAGATCGTCTGCTCCTGCCACGGCAGCCACTTCGACATCACCACCGGCGCCCCGACGGCGGAGAGCCCGGCCAAGGCCCCGCTCGGGTCGAGGACGGCCACGGTGAGCGGCGCCACGATCACCATCACCTGAGGAGCAGCCCCGGCCGCGGCCCTTGGCGAGGGAGCGTCGGTCCCGCGACCTAGAGTGGATTCGTGGCCGACCCGTCGACGTACCGCCCGAAGCCGGGGGAGATCCCCGTCGACCCGGGCGTCTACCGGTTCCGGGACAAGGACGGCCGGGTCATCTACGTCGGCAAGGCCAAGTCGCTGCGACCCCGGCTGTCGTCCTACTTCCAGGACATCGCCGCGCTCCACCCGCGGACCGCGACGATGGTGCGCACCGGTGCGAGCGTCGAGTGGACCGTCGTGGCGACCGAGGTGGAGGCGCTCCAGCTGGAGTACTCCTGGATCAAGGAGTTCGACCCCCGCTTCAACGTCAAGTACCGCGACGACAAGTCCTACCCGTTCCTCGCCGTGACGTTGGCTGACGACTTCCCGCGTGCCCAGGTGCTGCGCGGGGTCAAGCGCAAGGGGACCCGCTACTTCGGGCCGTTCTCGCACGCCTGGGCGATCCGCGAGACCCTGGACCTGCTCCTGCGCGTGTTCCCGGTGCGCACCTGCAGCTCGGGGGTGTTCAAGCGGGCGAGCGCGAGCGGCCGGCCCTGCCTGCTCGGCTACATCGACAAGTGCTCCGCCCCCTGCGTGGGACGGGTCACCCCGGCGGAGCACCGGGCCATTGCCGAGGACTTCTGCGACTTCATGGCCGGCAACACGACGAAGTTCGTCAAGCGCATCGAGCGGCGTATGAGAGACGCGTCGTCGGCGCTGGAGTTCGAGCTCGCCGCCCGGCTGCGGGACGACATCGGCGCCCTCAACAAGGCGTTGGAGAAGTCCGCCGTCGTCCTCGGGGACGCCACGGACGCCGACGTCTTCGCGCTCGCCGACGACGAGCTCGAGGCGGCTGTGCAGGTCTTCCACGTGCGCGGCGGGCGGATCCGCGGCCAGCGCGGCTGGGTGGTCGAGAAGGAGAGCGAGGACGTGCCCGAGCTGGTCGGGCACCTGCTCCAACAGGTCTACGGCGACCAGGGCTCGGACGCCGTGCCCCTCGAGGTGCTCGTGCCCGTGCTCCCGACCGAGCGGGACGCCGCGCAGGCCTGGCTGTCCGGGCTGCGGGGGGCCCAGGTCGACCTGCGGGTGCCACAGCGCGGCGACAAGCGCGCGCTGATGGAGACGGTCCGCCGCAACGCCGAGCACTCCCTTACCCGCCACAAGGTCCAGCGCGCTGGCGACCTCACGGCGCGCAGCCTGGCGCTGGCCGAGCTTCAGGAGGCGCTCGAGCTCGACGAGGCCCCGCTGCGCATCGAGTGCTACGACGTCAGCCACGTCCAGGGCACCAACGTCGTCGCGTCGATGGTCGTTTTCGAGGACGGGCTGGTGCGCAAGGCGGAGTACCGGCGCTTCATCGTCCGGGGCGCCCTCACGCAGGGCCCCGACGGTCAGCCCGCGACCATCGACGACACGGCGGCGATGCATGAGGTCCTCACCCGTCGCTTCACGCGTTACCTCAGCGACCGCGACGGCGCGAGCGACCTCGAGATCCCCGACCACACGGACGCCGACGACGAGGGTCGGGTGCCCTCGGGAGGGCCTCGCTCCTCGGGCCCGATCGACGAGGTCACCGGGCGACCGCGGCGCTTCGCCTACCCGCCCAACCTCGTCGTCGTCGACGGGGGCCTGCCGCAGGTCAACGCGGCCCGCGCCGCGTTGACCGGGCTCGGCATCGACGACGTCGCCCTCGTCGGGCTCGCCAAGCGCCTCGAGGAGGTCTGGGTCCCCGGTCAGGACTTCCCGGTCATCCTGCCCCGCACCAGTGAGGGTCTCTACCTGCTGCAGCGGGTGCGCGACGAGGCGCACCGGTTCGCCATCACCTTCCACCGCCAGCGCCGGTCCACGTCGATGACCGCCTCGGTGCTCGACGGCATACCGGGCCTGGGGGAGACCCGTCGCAAGGCGTTGCTGCGACACTTCGGATCGGTCAAGAAGCTGCGGGCGGCGTCCGTGGAGGAGATCGTGGAGGTCGCCGGCATCGGGCCCGCGCTCGCCGCGACCGTCTCGGCCCGCCTCGGTCAGGACGCGTCCGCCGCGGTCCCGGCCGTCAACCTGACGACCGGAGAGGTGCTCGAATGACCAGGACGACGAGGGACGGAGCAGAGTGAGCGTGTTCGAGCCGCAGGCCGAGGCGGAGCCGCTGCTGATCCTCACGGGGATGAGCGGGGCCGGCCGCACCACCGCCGGCAACGTCCTGGAGGACCTCGGGTTCTACGTCGTCGACAACCTGCCCCCGCAGATGCTGCCGCAGCTGCTCGAGCTGCACGCGGCCTACCTCGAGCGCGCACCCGACGGCACGACGCCCCGGGTGGCCGCCGTGGTCGACGTGCGCAGCCACGGCATCTTCGTCGACTTCGGCGAGATCGTCCGGGACCTGGCCCGAGCCGGTCACCGGCCCGTCGTCGTCTTCCTCGACGCGACCGACGAGGCCCTGGTCCGGCGCTTCGAGAGCGTCCGCCGCCCGCACCCGCTCCAGGGCGACGGCCGGCTCCTGGACGGCATCCTCGAGGAGCGCGAGCTCCTCGGCGAGCTGCGGTCCGAGGCCGACATCATCGTCGACACCTCCGGCCTCAACGTCCACCAGCTCGCGGCCAAGATCACCTCCCTCTTCCGGCGGGAGGGCGCGGCGCAGATCCGGCTGGCGGTGATGTCGTTCGGGTTCAAGTACGGCGTCCCCCTCGACGCCGACTTCGTCTACGACATGCGCTTCCTCCCCAACCCGTTCTGGGTGCCGGCGCTGCGGGCGCAGACGGGGCAGGACGCTGCGGTCTCGGAGTTCGTCCTGACCCAGCCGGGCGCCGGACCCTTCGTCGACGGGGTCGTCGCGCTGATGGACCCGGTCGTCACGGGCTACGTCCACGAGGGACGGCGTTACGTCACGCTCGCGGTGGGGTGCACCGGGGGCAAGCACCGGTCTGTCGCCGTCGCCGAGCAGCTGGCCCGTCGGCTCGCCAGCGACCGCGTCGACACCTTCCTCGTCCACCGTGACCTGGGCCGCGAGTGACGGGCCCGACGGAGGAGCGGCGGTTCACCCAGCCCCGGGTCGTGGCCCTCGGTGGTGGCCACGGCCTGGCTGCGTCGCTGGCCGCCCTCAAGCTGATCACCGACCGGATCACGGCCGTGGTCACCGTCGCTGACGACGGGGGATCGTCCGGCCGGCTGCGCGACGAGTTCGACGTCCTGCCGCCGGGTGACCTGCGGATGGCGCTCTCAGCGCTCTGCGACGACACCGAGTGGGGTCACACCTGGCGCGACGTCCTGCAGCACCGGTTCCAAGGAGACGGACCGCTCGGCGGGCATGCCCTCGGCAACCTGCTCATCGTCTCGCTCTGGGACCTGCTCGACGACACCGTCGGCGGGCTCGACCTTGTCGGCCGCCTGCTCAACTCCCGGGGACGGGTGCTGCCTATGGCGAGCAGCCCACTCGAGATCGAGGCCGACATCCTCGGGCACGACCCGACGCGACCCGACGCGCTCGTCACCGTGCGGGGCCAGCACGTCGTCGCCTCGTCCCGGGGCACAGTCCAGGGGGTACGGCTCCTGCCCGCCGATCCGGGCTGCCCCCTCGAGACGCTCGCCGCGGTCCGGAACGCCGACTGGGTGCTCCTCGGACCGGGGTCCTGGTTCACCTCGGTGCTGCCCCACGTCCTCGTGCCCAGCCTGCGTGAGGCCCTGACCACCACCTCGGCGAGGCTGCTGCTCAACCTCAACCTCGAGATCCACATCGGCGAGACCAAGGGCTTCCGCGCCCAGGACCACCTCGAGTCCCTGCTCAAGCACGCGCCCGAGCTGCGGGTCGACGTGGTGCTCGCCGATCCGAGCTGTGTCGACGACCCGGCCGTGCTGCGTGCGGCGGCGGCCGGGCTCGGCGCCGAGCTCGTCGTGTCGACCGTGTCCGCGGTCGGGTCCCTGGGCCAGCACGACTCGCTCCGACTGGCCGCCGCCTACCGGGACGTGATCGGCTAAGGTGACCCGTTCGCAGGAGTGCGTGGCGCTTTTCGCCGGAGGCGCCGGCCTCTGGGCCGCACCCAGCGCCAGTCGATGACAGGATGGCCCGCATGGCGATGACGGCGAAGGTGAAGGACGAGCTGAGCCGACTCGAGGTGACGAAGCCCTGCTGTCGCAAGGCCGAGGTGGCGGCCACCTTGCGCTTCGCCGGGGGTCTCCACATTGTCGGGGGTCAGATCGTCGTCGAGGCGGAGCTCGACACCGCCAACGCCGCCCGGCGGCTGCGCAAGTTCATCGCCGAGGTCTACGGCCATCGATCCGAGGTCCTCGTGATGTCGGCGGGGGGGCTGCGCAAGGGCAGCCGCTACGTCGTGCGGGTCGTCGAGGAGGGCGCGACCCTGGCTCGCCAGACGGGCCTCATCGACTCACGCGGTCGCCCGGTCCGCGGTCTGCCGCCGAAGGTCGTCAGCGCCTCCGCCCACGACGCGGAGGCTGCCTGGCGTGGGGCCTTCCTCGCCCACGGCTCGCTGACCGAGCCGGGCCGCTCCTCGGCCATGGAGGTCACCTGCCCCGGCCCCGAGGCGGCGCTGGCCCTCGTCGGTGCGGCCCGCCGGATGGGCGTCCAGGCCAAGGCCCGGGAGGTCCGCGGGGTCGACCGGGTCGTCATCCGCGACGGGGACGCCATCGCCGCGATGCTCACCCGACTCGGCGCCCACGACGCGGTCATGGCGTGGGAGGAGCGCCGAATGCGCCGCGAGGTGCGGGCCACGGCCAACCGCCTCGCCAACTTCGACGACGCCAACCTGCGCCGCTCGGCCCGTGCGGCCGTGGCCGCCGGGTCCCGCGTGGAGCGGGCGCTGGAGATCCTCGGCGAGGAGGTGCCCGACCACCTGCGCGAGGCCGGCACCCTGCGCCTGGAGCACAAGCAGGCCTCCCTCGAGGAGCTCGGACAGCTGGCGAGCCCCCCCATGACCAAGGACGCCGTGGCCGGCCGGATCAGGCGACTGCTCGCCATGGCCGACAAGCGCGCCCAGGACCACGGCCTGCCGGGCACGGACGCCAACCTCACGGCCGACATGCTCGAGTGACACCACCCGCAGCGCGCTGAGGTGGGGTGTGCCGGGTGCTCGTCACCCGGCACACCGTCCGCCGTGTGTCCTCCCAGTGGCCCGGCGTGGCCGGGCCGACCTGACCGCGTCGACCTCGTGGCACTAGGGTTTCGAGGAGAGGCGCAGCCAGCTGCCATGCGGCCTGAGCGGCGCCGGACATGGACCACCATCCGGAAGGTTTGAGAACTGTGACTGTCCGCGTAGGGATCAATGGCTTTGGCCGCATCGGCCGCAACTTCTACCGTGCCGTGCAGGCCTCCGGCGCCGACATCGAGATCGTCGCCGTCAACGACCTGACGGACAACGCCACGCTGGCGCACCTGCTGAAGTACGACTCGATCCTCGGCCGGCTGGAGGGTGAGGTCACCTCCGACAAGGGCAGCATCTCCGTTGACGGCAGGTCCTTCAAGGTCTTCGAGGAGCGCGACCCGGCCAACCTGAAATGGTCCGACGTCGGCGCCGACGTGGTCGTGGAGTCGACGGGGTTCTTCACGGACGCCGTGAAGGCCAGGGTCCATGTGGACAACGGCGCCAAGAAGGTCATCATCTCGGCGCCGGCCAAGAACGAAGACGTCACGATCGTCATGGGCGTCAACCATGAGGCCTATGACGGCGCGAAGCACACGGTGATCTCCAACGCGTCGTGCACGACGAACTGCCTGGGCCCGATGGCCAAGGTCCTCAACGACGAGTTCACCATCGTCAAGGGGCTGATGACCACGATCCACGCCTACACCGGCGACCAGAACCTCCAGGACGGCCCGCACAAGGACCTGCGCCGCGCCCGCGCCGCGGCCATCAACATCGTCCCGACCTCGACCGGTGCCGCGAAGGCCATCGGCCTTGTCCTGCCCGAGCTCAAGGGCAAGCTCGACGGCTATGCCCTGCGCGTCCCCGTGCCGACGGGCTCCGCGACCGACCTCACCTTCGAGGCCGGCCGGGAGACCACCGCCGCCGAGGTCAACGCCGTCATGAAGGCTGCTGCCGAGGGTCCACTCAAGGGCTTCCTCAAGTACACCGAGGACGAGATCGTCTCGAGCGACATCGTCACCGACCCCCACTCGTGCATCTTCGACGCCGGGCTGACCAAGGTCCTCGGCAACCAGGTCAAGGTCGTCGGCTGGTACGACAACGAGTGGGGCTACTCCAACCGCCTCGTCGATCTCGTCGACCTCGTCGGCAAGAGCCTCTGACCCCGGAAGGGAACTCGTGAAGACGATTGCCGATCTGGGCGACCTGCGCGGCAAACGGGTCCTCGTCAGGTCCGACCTCAACGTGCCCCTGGACGGCACGACGATCACCGACGACGGCCGGATCCGCGCCTCCGTCCCGACCATCAAGACCCTGTCCGAGGCGGGCGCCCGCGTGGTCGTGTGCGCCCACCTCGGGCGCCCCAAGGGTGCTCCGGAGGCCAGGTACTCGTTGGCGCCAGTGGCTGCTCGCCTCAGTGAGCTGCTCGGGCGTCCGGTGGCATTCGCCGAGGACACGGTGGGGAGCTCGGCCCAGGCGGCGGTCAGCGGCGCAGCCGACGGCGACGTCGTGCTGCTGGAGAACCTGCGGTTCAACGTGGGGGAGACGGCCAAGACCGACGGAGACCGGGCGCAGTTCGCGGGGCAGCTCGCGGCCCTCGCCGACGTATTCGTGTCCGACGGGTTCGGCGTCGTCCACCGCAAGCAGGCCTCGGTCTATGACGTCGCGCGGCTGCTGCCGCACGCGACGGGGGCCCTCGTCGCTGCGGAGGTCGGCGTGCTGCGCCGCCTCACCCTCGAACCAGCGCGCCCGTATGCCGTGGTGCTCGGCGGCGCGAAGGTCTCGGACAAGCTCGGGGTCATCGGCAACCTCCTCCGGACGGCGGACCGCCTCCTGATCGGGGGCGGCATGGTGTTCACCTTCCTCAAGGCGCAGGGACACGAGGTCGGCTCCAGCCTCCTCGAGGAGGACCAGGTCGAGGCGGTGAAGGGCTACCTCGCCGACGCGGAGCAGCGGGGCGTCGAGATCGTCCTGCCGGTGGATGTCGTTGCCGCCGCGGCGTTCTCCGCCGACGCCGACCACCGCATCGTCGACGCCGACAGCATTCCTGCGGACCGGATGGGGCTCGACATCGGTCCGGAGTCCTCGAAGCTCTTCGCCGAGAGGCTCGCCGACTGCCGCACCGTGTTCTGGAACGGACCCATGGGCGCGTTCGAGATGGCGCCCTACGCGGCCGGCACCAAGGCGCTGGCCGACGCGCTCGTCGCCGTGACGGCGGCCGGGGGGCTGACCGTCATCGGCGGCGGGGACTCGGCCGCGGCCGTGCGCCAGCTGGGCTTCACGGACGCGCAGTTCGGTCACATCTCGACCGGCGGTGGAGCGAGCCTGGAGTACCTCGAGGGCAAGGAGCTGCCCGGTCTCACCGTTCTCGACGAGGAGGAAGGCCACTGATGGCTGCACGCACCGAACGGTCCGGGAAGGCGAGCGCGTTATCGGGCCGGACCCCGCTGATGGCGGGCAACTGGAAGATGAACCTCGACCACCTCCAGGGGACCCACCTCGTCCAGAAGCTCGACTGGACCCTGCGCGACGCCAAGCACGACTTCTCGGCTGTCGAGGTCGCAGTGCTGCCGCCCTACACGGACCTGCGCTCGGTCCAGACCCTGGTCGAGGGGGACAAGCTCTCGCTGCGCTACGGCGCGCAGGACCTCTCACGGCATACGGCAGGGGCCTTCACGGGCGAGGTCTCCGGCGCCTTCCTCGCCAAGCTGAACTGCACCTACGTCGCCGTGGGGCACAGCGAGCGCCGCGAGCACCACCACGAAAGCGACGAGATCGTCGGCGACAAGGTGCGCGCGGCCTTCCAGCACGGCCTCGTCCCGATCCTCTGCTGCGGTGAGGGGCTCGAGGTCCGCAAGGCGGGCGGCCAGGTCTCCCACGTGCTCGACCAGCTCAGCGCGGCGCTCGTCGGCGTGAGCAAGGAGCAGGCCCGGAGCATCGTCATCGCCTACGAGCCCATCTGGGCGATCGGGACGGGTGAGGTTGCGACGCCGTCGGACGCCCAAGAGGTGTGCTCCGCGATCCGCACCCTCCTCGCCGAGCTCTACTCCGGGGACGTCGCGGACGCGGTCCGGATCCTCTACGGCGGTTCGGTCAAGGCGACCAACATCGCCGCCATCATGGCGGAGGAGGATGTCGACGGGGCGCTCGTCGGCGGGGCCTCGATCGACCCGGCAGAGTTCGCGTCGATCTGCCGTTACCGCGACCACGTGACCGGCTGATCAGCGCTGTCGCGTGGCGATGTTCGACGCGGGGTTGGGAGATCACGCGCCGCGCGGGTTATCCTGACCACGGCCGTCCGCTCCGCGGGTGGCACTCACCCGATATCGACCCGAGATGGGACACCTCCGAGCGTGAACGCGGTGAAACTGGGCCTCCAGATCGTCCTGGTCCTCTCCAACCTGTTCCTGATCCTCCTGATTCTCATGCACAAGGGCAAGGGCGGTGGCCTCTCCGACATGTTCGGTGGGGGCGTGTCCACCTCGCTCGGCGGGTCGTCGATTGCCGAGCGCAACCTCGACCGCTTCACCGTCGCCCTGGGGATCGTCTGGTTCGTCACCGTCGTGGGACTCGGGCTGCTCGCCCGGTTCGCGTCCTGAAAGGTAGCTTGAATGGCCAGCGGTAACGCAATTCGTGGCAGTCGGGTCGGCGCTGGGCCGATGGGCGAAGCTGAGCGTGGCGACTCCGCCCCTCGGGTCTTCATCTCATACTGGTGCTCCAACCGACACGAGACCCGTCCGAGCTTCGCGCAGGAGCAGGGGCTGGTCCTGCCGGAGACCTGGGACTGTCCGCGCTGTGGGCTCCCGGCCGGCCAGGACAAGGACCACCCCCCGGCCCCGCCTAAGGTCGAGCCCTACAAGACCCACCTCGCCTACGTGAAGGAGCGTCGCAGCGACGCCGACGGCAAGGCGATCCTCGACGAGGCGCTGGCAACCTTGCGCGGGCGCGGGCTGATCCAGTAGGTCGCGCTCGCGAGGAGCGGTGTGGTCTGGCTTCCTCGTGAGGTTGACGCTGCGAGGTTGACGCGGCGTCAAGCCGGTTGACGCTGCCTGCAGCCCGCGTCAACAGGGTTGACGCTGCGTCGAGTGCGGCGCGGGGTCGAGTGCGGCGCGGGGTCGAGTGCGGCGCCGGGTCGAGTGCGGCGCTGGCCGGCGTGCGCGGGTGGGAGGAGCCAGCCGGGGGCGCGTATGCCGTGCCCGCGGGTGTGGGCAGCGCACCGGACCCGTGGGGGCGTGCCGGCGAACCTCGGGGGTCAGCGGCGGGGGTCAGCGGCCGGGAAGCTCGCCGGCCGCGTCGGCGTCGAGCAGCCAGACGGTCGCCGAGGTGCCGTGGACGGACCCGGCGGGCGCCTCCTCGCGGCTGGCGCCCCCGAGGGCCCGACGGACCGCCTCCGCCTTGTCCGCACCCGCGACGAGAAACCAGACCTGGG
Source organism: Lapillicoccus sp. (assembly GCF_046595215.1). Taxonomy (NCBI): domain Bacteria; kingdom Bacillati; phylum Actinomycetota; class Actinomycetes; order Micrococcales; family Intrasporangiaceae; genus Lapillicoccus; species Lapillicoccus sp. The sequence goes on from NZ_JBKJPP010000110.1 coordinate 40,812, forward strand.
TGCCGCGCTGCAGGGCCTCGAAGGTCAGCGAGACCCGCTCCGGCGGGGGCTTGGGGGACCCGTGGACACCGACGGTGCTCCCCGTGGCCCTCAGCGCCTCGTGGCCCGGGAAGAGTGACGCGATGTGGGCGTCCGGGCCGACCCCGAGCATGACGACGTCAAAGGCGGGCACGTCGCCCGGCGCACCGGACCCCTGAGCCAAGGCAGCGGCATACTGCTCGGCCGACTCCTCGGGTGAGCCGCAGGTGTCCGGGCCCGCCATCGGGTGCACCCGGGCCGGGTCGAGGGGCATGGCGTCGAGCAGCGCCTCGCGGGCCTGGGTCTCGTTGCGGTCCGGATCGCCGGTGGGGAGGAAGCGCTCGTCCCCCCACCAGACGTTCACCGTGGACCAGTCGACGGCCTCGCGCAGCGGGCTGCGACCCAGAGCCTCGAGGATGGCCGAGCCCATCGAGCCTCCGGTGAGGACGATGTCGGCTCCGCCCCGCGCCGCCTGGGCGTCGAGCACCGCGACGGCCAGCCGTGCGGCCGAGGCCTCGGCGAGGAGCGTCTTGTCGCGGTGGACGACGACGCGCGGCCGGCCGGTCATCAGCGGGTCGCCGGCTGGGCGGCCGCCTTCTTGCGGGCGCTGCCCTTCGTCGCCGCCTTCTGCTCTGCTGCCTCCGCGGTGGAGGCGAGCTCCTTCTCCCGCGGCGTCGCCCTGGCGGCGAGCTTGTGGGCGGTGGCCTTCTTGACCGTGGCCGTGTCCCCGCCGTCGGGCGCCGGGGGTGCCGTCACCATCTCGGAGGCCTCCTTGGTGGACGGCCTGCGGGCCAGCCTGGCCGCGAGACGACGCGAGTCGGGCACGGACGGCGCCTCACCGTCAGCGGCCGCCTCGCTGGCGGTCTTGGTCGCTGCCCCGAGCCTGGCCAACCCGTGGGTCAGCGTCTCCGCGTAGACCTCGTCGGCGTCGAGACGACGCAGTTCGTCGGCCAGGCACTCGGCGACGCCGCGGCGCTTGAGGCTGATCCGGCGATCGGGCTGTCCCGGCTGTGACAGCGTCGCGACGGCCCCGTCGGGACGGACGAGGTCGACCGGGCCACTAGCGCGCTCGAGGCGAACGCTCATGACGCCCGTGCCGCCCTTGGTGCGGACCCGCTTGACCGGGACCTTGAGCACCTGGGCCAGCCACGCAGCGAGCAGGTCGGACGACGGGGAGTCCGTGGCGCCGGCCACGACGGCCTCTGTCACCGGCTCGAACGGAGGTCCGTCCAGGGCTGCGGCCAGGAGCCCACGCCACAACGTGATCCGCGTCCAGGCGAGGTCGGTGTCTCCCGGGGCGTAGACCTTGGCCAGCCGCTTCAGGGCCGCCTTCGGGTTGGGCGACTCGGCCGAGTCGGTGATGCGCCGCTGCGCCATCTGCGCGATCGGGTCCTTGCGCAGGTCGGTGGGGGCCTCGTGCGGCCACCACGCAACGACGGGGGAGTCGGGCAGCATCAGCGGCACGACGACCGACTGCCCGTGGTTGGCGAGTGCTCCGAAGAGCCGCAGGACGACGACCTCGCTCGCGCCGGCGTCGCCGCCGACCCGGATCTGGGCATCCATGCGGTTTGCCCCGCGCCGGTTGCCGGCAACGACGACGATGATCCGGCAGGGGTGCTGGCGGCTCGCGTCGTTGGCCGCCTCGATGATCTCGTCGGCCTGGTGGTCGTCGACGACGATGATCAGCGTGAGGACCCGCCCGAGGGTCATGGCGCCGACGTCGTTGCGCAGACGGACCAGCTTCTTGCTGACCGACGCGCTGGTGGTCTTCGGTAGGTCGATGATCACGGCATCCTCCAGGTGCGGCCGTCGCGGGCCATCATGGCGTCACTCGACTCCGGTCCCCAGCCGCCGGCGGGATAGGCCTGCGGCCTGCCGTGCTTGCCCCACCACTGCTCGATGGGGTCGAGGATCTGCCAGGACAGCTCGACCTCCTCATGCCTCGGAAAGAGCGGCGGGTCGCCGAGCAGGACGTCGAGGATGAGCCGCTCGTAGGCCTCGGGGGAGGACTCGGTGAACGCGCTGCCGTAGCCGAAGTCCATCGTCACGTCGCGCACCTCCATCTGGTTGCCCGGCACCTTGGAGCCGAAGCGCATCGTGATCCCCTCGTCGGGCTGGACCCGGATGACGATGGCGTTCTTGCCCAGCTCCTCCGTCGCGGTGTCGTCGAACGGCAGGTGCGGGGCCTTCTTGAAGACGACCGCGATCTCGGTGACCCGCTTGCCGAGGCGCTTGCCGGTCCGCAGGTAGAACGGGACCCCGGCCCAGCGGCGGGTGTCGACCGCGAGCTTCACCGCGGCATACGTCTCCGTGGTGGAGGTGGCATCGACGCCGTCCTCCTCGAGGTAGCCGACGACCTCCTCGCCGCCCTGCCACCCACTGGCGTACTGGCCGCGCGCGGTGTCGGCCGCGATGTCCTGCGGGATCTTGACCGCGGAGAGGACCTTTTCCTTCTCTGCCCGAAGGTCCCTGGCGTTGAACGAGACCGGCTCCTCCATGGCCGTGAGGGCCAGGAGCTGGAGCAGGTGGTTCTGGATGACGTCGCGGGCGGCGCCGATGCCGTCGTAGTAGCCCGCGCGCCCGCCGATGCCGATGTCCTCGGCCATGGTGATCTGCACGTGGTCGACGTAGTTGGCGTTCCAGATCGGCTCGAACATCTGGTTGGCGAAGCGCAGCGCCAGCATGTTCTGGACCGTCTCCTTCCCGAGGTAGTGGTCGATCCGGAACACGGAGTCGGCCGGGAAGACGGTGCGCACGATGGCGTTGAGCTCCTGCGCGCTCCTGAGGTCGTGACCGAACGGCTTCTCGATGACGACGCGCCGCCAGCTCTGGTCCTCCGTCGTGGCCAGCCCGGAGCGCTGCAGCTGCTCGCAGACCTGGGCGAAGTTGCCGGGTGGGATGGAGAGGTAGAACGCGAGGTTCCCCCCCGTGCCGCGCTGGTGCTCGAGGGCGTGGACGGTCTCGGCGAGCAGGTCGAACCCGTTGGGGTCGTCGAACGTGCCTGGCACGAAACGGAATCCCTCAGCGAGGTTGCGCCACACGTCCTCCCGGAAGGGGGTGCGGGCATACTCCTTGACGGACTCGTAGACGACCTGGCCGAAGTCCTGGTCGGCCCAGTCGCGACGGGCGAAACCGACGAGCGAGAAGCCCGGCGGCAGCAGGCCCCGGTTGGCGAGGTCGTAGATCGCCGGCATCAGCTTCTTGCGCGACAGGTCACCGGTCACCCCGAAGAGCACCATGCCGCAGGGGCCGGCGATCCGGGGGAGGCGCCGGTCCCGGGGATCGCGGAGCGGGTTGGCTCCGTCGGCGACTCGGGTGGGGCTCATGCGGTCCCTTCCTGTATGCCGAGGGCCTGGCTCAGCTGGGCCAGGCCGGCGTCGTGGTCGCTGAGGTGCAGGCGCAGGACCGGGCGCCCGTGGTCGGCCAGGACCGCGGCGTCCCCACCGGCCTGGGCCGCGATGAAGTCACCGAAGGTGAACTCCCGACCGGGGACGGCGAGGTCCTCGTGGGGGTTCGTGGTGACCTGGAGGTAGACGCCGACGGCGGGGCCACCCTTGTGGAACTGGCCGGTCGAGTGCAGGAAGCGGGGCCCCCAGCCGAACGTCGTGGGGCGGCCGGTGCGCACCGCCACCGCCCGTCGTGACCGGGCGAGGGACGCGTCGGCGAGCCGGTCGAGGTAGGCCATGATCGCGACGTAGCCGTGCTCGGGATCGAGCTGCGCGAAGAGCGCGTCGAGGGCGTCCGGCACGCTCGTCGCGTCGCCGAGCCAGTCCCCGCCGAGCGAACGGATCTCGATGGCGCCGTCCGTCGCGGCGGGCTCGGCGCCCTTGCCGGCGTCCTGGCCCAGCAGCGACCGGGCGGCCTTCTTGGCGCTCTCGACGTCGGGCTGGTCGAAGGGGTTGATGCCGAGGATGGCGCCCGCGGCGGCCGTGGCCACCTCCCAGAGCAGCAGCTGGGCGCCGAGGGACCCCCCGACGTGCACCTCGGCCCGGGAGCCGTCCGGCTCGGCGTCCTCGTCGATTTCGTCGTCGTCGGAGTCGAACCCGACCAGTCGCGCCACGGTGACGTCGGCCGCCGGGTGCTGGACCTCGGGGTCGCCGTCGTCCGTCACGACGACCGGCAGGATGCCGGTGCCGTTCTTGCCGGTCGACTCGGCGATGAGCTGCTCGGCCCAGTCCGCGAATCCGGCGATGCCGGAGCCGTTGTCGACGAGGACGAGCTTGTCGCGCAGGGGTTGCGTGCCGGCGATGGCCGCGGCGAGACGCAGGCCCGGGTTGGCATCGTCGTTGGCGGCGAGCAGATCGGCCACCGACTCGGCGTCGTCCAGCAGCGCCTCGATGTCGACGCCGGCCAGACCGCTCGGCACGAGACCGAACGCGGTCAGCGCGGAGTAGCGACCGCCGACGTCGGGGTCGGCGTTGATGACGCGGTAGCCGGCGGCACGGGCGTCCCCGTCGAGGGGGCTCCCGGGGTCGGTGACGATGACGATCCGCTCGCTCGGGTCGAGGCCGGCCGCCGTGAACGCGCCCTCGTAGGCCCGGCGCTGGGAGTCGGTCTCGACGGTGGAGCCCGACTTGCTCGAGACGACGACGACGGTCCGCTCGAGCCGGTCTCCCAGTGCTGCCCGGACGTAGTCGGGGTCGGAGGAGTCGAGGATGGTGATCTCGCGGCCGGCCGTGGCGCAGATGACCTCGGGCGCCAGGGACGAGCCGCCCATCCCGCAGAGGACGACGTGGTCCAGGCCCAGGGAGGCGAGGTGGTCACGCAGCGCGGCCACCTCACCGACGAGGGGCCGGGAGCTGCGGGGCAGGCCGACCCACGAGAGCCGGATCCTCGACTCCGACTCGGCATCGGGACCCCAGAGGGTCGGGTCCCGGTCGAACAGCTTCGATGCGAAGCCGGCCTCCACGAGGGCGGGCACGTGAGCGGCGATCGCGTCCGCTGCCGGCCCGGAGGCGGTGACGGACAGAGCGCTCACGCCGTGGCCTTGGCGAGGTCGGCCGAGACCTGCTCCAGGAGGTCCCTCCAGGACTTCTCGAACTTCTCGACGCCCTCCTTCTCCAGGAGGGCGACGACATCGGTGTAGGAGATCCCGACGGCGGACAGGTCGTCGAGGACCTTCTGGGCGTCCGCGTAGTGGCCGGTGATGGTGTCACCGGTCACTACGCCGTGGTCGGCTGCGGCGTCGAGGGTCTTCTCCGGCATCGTGTTGACGACCCCGGGCGCGACGAGGTCCGTGACGTACATCGTGTCGCGGTAGGCCGGGTCCTTGACGCCGGTCGAGGCCCACAGCGGACGCTGCGGGTGCGCGCCCCTGGCCGCGAGCGTCTGCCAGCGGGGCGTGGAGAAGACCTCCTCGTAGGCCTGGTAGGCCAGCCTGGCGTTGGCGATGCCCGCCTGGCCCTTGAGGGACCTCGCCTCGTCGGTCCCGATGGCGTCGAGCCGCTTGTCGACCTCGGTGTCGACGCGCGAGACGAAGAACGAGGCGACAGAACGAATGCCGGACAGGTCGTGACCGTTGGCGGTGGCCTGCTCGAGTCCGTCGAGGTAGGCGTTCATCACGGCGCGGTAGCGATCGAGGGCAAAGATCAGCGTGACGTTCACGCTGATGCCGCGGGCCAACGTCGCGCTGATCGACGACAGTCCTTCGCGGGTCGCGGGGATCTTGATGAACACCTGCGGACGGTCGACCTCGTCGCTCAGCCTGCCGGCCTCCTCGGAGGTCTTCCCGGTGTCGTGGGCCAGCCGCGGGTCGACCTCGATCGAGACCCGGCCGTCCTCACCACCGGTCCGCTCGAAGACCGGCCGGAAGAGGTCGCAGGCGTCGCGCACGTCAGATGTGGTCAGGGCGAAGACGGCGTCCTCGACGTTCGTGCCGGCCTCGCGGAGCTCGTCGAGCTGGGCGTCGTAGGCGTCGCCCTTGGCCAGGGCCGCCTGGAAGATCGACGGGTTGGTCGTCACGCCGGCGACGTTCTTGGTGTCGATGAGCTCCTTGAGGTTGCCGGACCGCAGCCGCTCGCGGGAGAGGTCGTCGAGCCAGATGGAGACGCCGGCGTCGGACAGGGCTTGGAGGTTGGGGTTGCTCATGATGTCACTTCCGGTTGGTGGCTGGCTGTTATCGGGCGGACGACCTGGAGGCCGCGCTCTTCGTTGCCGCGGACTTCCCGGCGCCGGTGTCGGTCTGCGCGGGGTCGGTGCGCTTGCGCGGGTTGGTCTCGGTGATGCCGGGAGCGACGCCGGTCCTGCCTGCGGCCTTGATCGAGTCCTTCGCGGCCTTGACGGTGGCGTCCGCCGTGAGGCCGAACTCGGCATACAGCCTCTTGTAGTCCGCGGAGGCGCCGAAGTGCTCGAGGCTGATGCACCGCCCGGCGTCCCCGACGACGTCGTGCCAGCCGAAGGACACGGCCGCCTCGATGCTGACCCGTGCCCGGACGGCCGGGGGCAGGACCTTCTGCTGGTAGGCCCTGGTCTGCTCCTCGAACCACTCGCGGCACGGCATCGACACGACGCGGGTGCGGATGCCCGACTTCTCGAGCTTCGCCCGCGCCTCGACGGCGAGGCTGACCTCGGAACCGGTCGCGATGAGGATGACGTCGGGCGACTCCTTGCCGTTCTCGCCGCCGTCGACGAGCACATAGGCGCCCTTGGCCGCTCCACTCGCCCTGGCGAACGCCTTCCGGTCGAAGACCGGGAGGTTCTGGCGGGTGAGGGCCAGTCCGGCCGGGCGGGCGTTGCGCAGGATCGTGGCCCACACCACCGCGGTCTCGTTGGCGTCGGCGGGGCGCACGACGTCGAGGCCGGGGATGGCCCTCAGGGCCGCGAGGTGCTCGACCGGCTGGTGCGTCGGGCCGTCCTCGCCGAGGCCGATGGAGTCGTGGGTCCACACGAACGTCACCGGCAGCTTCTGGATCGCCGCCAGCCGCACGGCGCCGCGCATGTAGTCGGAGAAGACGAGGAACGTGCCACCGTAGGGTTTGGTCAGTCCCTCGAGGGCGATGCCGTTGAGGATGCAGCCCATGCCGAACTCACGGATGCCGAAGTGGAGCGTGCGGCCGTAGGGCCCACCCTGCCACTCGGTGGTCTGGCGGCCCGCGGGGATGAAGGACGGCTGACCCTCCATCGTCGTGTTGTTTGACTCGGCCAGATCGGCCGAGCCACCCCACAGCTCGGGCATGACGTCGGCGAGCGAGCCGAGGACCTTGCCCGAGGCGGCCCGGGTCGAGACGCCCTTGTCGAGGTCGGTGGGGAAGCTCGGGAGCACACGCTCGAGTCCCTGCGGCAGGTCGCCGGCGACGAGCCGGTCGAGCAGCCGGGCACGCTCGGGGTTGGCCCTGCGCCACCCGGTATACCTCTTGTCCCAGGCCGTGTGGGCGGCCTTGCCCCGCCGAAGCACCTGTCGGGCGTGGCGCAGGACGGGCCGCTCGACGGTGAATGTCTGCTTCACCGGGAAGCCGAGCAGCTTCTTGGTCGCCTCGATCTCTTCGTCGCCGAGGGCCGAGCCGTGCGCCTTGCCGGTGTTCTGCTTGGTCGGTGCGGGCCAGGCGATGACCGTCTTGAGGACGACGAGCGTCGGCTTGTCCGTGATCTCCTTGCCGGACTCGAGCGCCTCGAGGAGGGCGTCGACGTCCTCGACGTAGTCGTGCCCGCCGTCGCCGACCGTGGCCTGCTTGCGCCAGTCGACGGTGACGACGTGCCAGCCGTATGCCTCGTAGCGCTTCGCGACGTCCTCGGAGAACGAGATCTCGGTGTCGTCCTCGATGGAGATGTGGTTCTGGTCGTAGATGAGGGTGAGGTTGCCGAGCTCCTGGTGAGCGGCCAGCGCCGAGGCCTCGTGGCTGACGCCTTCCATGATGTCCCCGTCGGAGGCGAGGACGTAGACGTGGTGGTCGAACGGGCTCTCGCCGGGCCTGGCGTCGGGGTCGAGCAGACCGCGTTGGCGACGCTGCCCGAACGCCATGCCGACGGCCGACGCGAGACCGCTGCCGAGGGGGCCGGTCGTGATCTCGACGCCCTTCGTGTGGTGCACCTCGGGGTGTCCGGGGGTGAGGCTGCCCCAGGTGCGCAGCTCCTGCAGGTCCTTCACCTCGAGGCCGTAGCCGGAGAGGAAGAGCTGGATGTACTGCGTCAGGCTCGAGTGCCCGCAGGAGAGCACGAAGCGGTCGCGGCCCAGCCACGACGGGTCCGACGGGTCGTGGGTCATGACCTGCTGGAACAACAGGTATGCCGCGGGGGCCAGCGACATGGCCGTGCCGGGGTGGCCGTTGCCGGCCTTCTGGACGGCGTCGGCGGCGAGGAGGCGGACCGTGTCGACCGCTCGGACGTCGAGGTCGCCCCAGCCGGCCCTCGTCGCGATCGGCAGAGGCAGGTCTGCGCTGCGTCTGGCGAGATTCGATGCGCGTGGGGCCGATGTGGTGGTCACTAAGACGTCTCCTTCAGAACCCGGTTTGGTGGTCGTTGCGAGCCTAGACCCCGACGTGACGTCGACAACATCTGGTGCCGTGGCTTCTCGGCGGTGTGCGTGGGTGGCAGGGGTCGGCACCCCGCCCCGCGATCGGTCCTCGGGAGCCGGGATAGACTTCTCGAGCACCTGCACCACCCGCCCCGTCGCACCCGAAGGACGTCGTGACCGCTCTGGATCCCCGCGCCGACCTGAACCCCCGCGCCGACCTGGATCCCCGCGCCGACCTGTCGGCGGCGCCCGGTCCCGGCGGTCGCGGACCCGCGTTCGTCGTCGGGCAGTATGTCGCCCTCACCAAGCCGCGGATCATCGAGCTCCTGCTCATCACCACGGTGCCGGTGATGTTCCTCGCCGAGCGCGGAGTGCCCTCGTTGTGGCTCGTCGTGGCGACCCTCATCGGGGGCTCGCTATCGGCCGGGGCCGCCAACACCCTCAACTGCTACGTCGACCGTGACATCGACGCGTTGATGCACCGCACCAGCAACCGACCGCTCGTCACCGGCACGATCACGCCACGGGCGGCGCTCGTCTTCGGAGCCGCGCTCACCCTGGTGTCGACCGTGTGGCTGGGACTGTTGGTCAACTGGCTCAGCGCGGCGCTCGCCTTCGCGGCGCTCGCGTTCTACGTCGGGGTCTACTCCGTGCTGCTCAAGCGGCGCACGTCGCAGAACATCGTCTGGGGAGGTGCGGCGGGGTGCATGCCCGTCCTCATCGGCTGGTCGGCCGTCACAAGCTCCGTGTCGTGGTCGGCCCTGGTCCTCTTCATGGTGATCTTCTTCTGGACGCCGCCGCACTACTGGCCGCTCTCGATGAAGTTCAGGGACGACTACGCCGCCGCGGGCGTCCCCATGCTCCCGGTCGTGGAGCGGTTCGTTGTCGTGGCCCGGCAGGTCGTCGCCTATTCCTGGGCGATGGTCGTCACGTCGCTCGTGCTCGTGCCGGTCGCCCGGATGGGCTGGGTCTACCTCGTCGCCGCAGTGGTCGCAGGCGCCCTGTTCATCGCCGAGGCGCACCGCCTGCTGCGGCACGCCCGGCTCGGCTCGGGCGCCTCGGTGCTGAAGCCGATGCGGCTGTTCCACTTCTCGATCACCTACCTGACGATCCTCTTCGTCGGGGTGGCCATCGACCCGTTGGTCCACCTGACGATCCTGCGCTGACCAGTCCCGGGCGGGAGCGCTCAGGGGGGAGGTCGGCAGGGGCGGGGGAGCTCAGAGCGGGTTGCGGCGCAGGTTGAGCATCCCGGTCGTCATGGTCACGACGAGCAGCGTCGCCCCGAGCATGTGCACCGCGACGAGTGCCTCGGGCAGCTTGGTGAAGTACTGCACGTAGCCGACCAGTCCCTGCGCCAGCGTGACGATGAGCACGGTGCGCCACGTCGCCTTGGCGCGTGACGACTCACTCGTCAGGTTCACCGCCACGAGGACGGCGACCACGAGGCCGCTGAAGAGCATCACGGTGTCGGCGTGCAACCAGGACACGAACCGCGGGTCGAAGCCGGTCCTGGCGGGCTGCAGGGCGTCGCCGGAGTGGGGACCCGAGCCGGTCACGATCGTGCCGAGGACGAGCACGACGAAGGCGACCACCGACGTCGCCCACCCGAGCCGGGCAACGAGCGGGGGCACCAGCAGCCCGCGCGGGCCGGGCTCCGGATCCTCCGCCCCGCGCAGGAGCATGGTCGCGAGCACGACCATGAGCATCGACAGGAGGAAGTGGAAGGCGACCGTGAAGGGGTTGAGCCCGGTCCGGACCGTGATCCCTCCAACGACCGCCTGCACGAGGACACCGACGACGATGCCGAGGGCCACGAGGTGCAGCGGGCGGCGACGAGGCAGGTGGGTGAAGACCGCCCAGAGGGCCAGCAGCGCGAGGATGCCGACGACGCCGGTAAGGGTCCGGTTGCCGAACTCGATGAGCTTGTGGAACCCCTCCGCCTGTTGTTGGACCGGGGTGAACGACCCCGGCACGCACTCCGGCCAGGTGGGGCAGCCCAGCCCGCTCCCGGTGAGCCGCACGACGCCGCCCGTGACGACGATGGCCACTTCGCCGACGAGGTTGGCCAGCAGGACGGGGCGCACGAGCGAGGGTCGGACCGCGGGGATCTGCACT